>JARYLX010000232.1 GCA_029907415.1 Melioribacter sp. | reverse complement strand
TCTGCCGACCGCAAAAATCCATAGCCGTCAGGCAGAACTTCAAGAACACCTTTTGAAAATGTTAAACCATCTTTTTGAGATTGGGCTTCTAAGATTTTGAAGATTAGTTCTTGTTTTCTCAGATCACTGTAACCTGTAAGCCCAAATTCTTTTGCTATTTTGTAAAGATCAACAATTTTTTTTGATTGTAATTCTGAAATATCCATTGGCATGATTAACTCTTCCTACAAATTGTGATTAAATACCTCGATATTTATTTTTTAAAACGGGGATCAATTGACACTTGATCTTATGGATTAATTATTAAATAACGCTGAAGTTTTTCTGAGGTTCACTGGAAAATTATATTTCTTAATTCTCATTGTCAAGCTTTTCCTTATTTATTTTTGATTTTATTTTTCCTAATAAATACATACTCCCAAGAACAACAAGGCAATTATCTTTTACTTCATTAAGAAAATTTTTTACATAATCCTCCGGTTTATCCATAGGTATTACATTTACATTTATTTTATTTGCTATCATTTTAATTTCATCAATCGAAGCTGCTCGTTCATTTTCAACAGCAGTTACATAAATATTATCGAAAAAAGGCACTAACAATTTCAACATTTCTTCAATATCTTTATCCTTCATTGCTCCAAATATCAATTCCCTTTTTGAGTATGAATAATATTCTTTAACAAATTCTTCTAGAAATATTTTTATACTTTCCGGATTATGAGCAGAGTCAAAAATTATTCTTGGTTTATCGCTAAATATTTCATATCTGCCCTGAATTCCTGAATTTATCACAACATTATTAATGCCTGAATTAATTTTCAAATAATCTTCTAAATTTAGAACTACATCTAAAGTCTTTACTGCTAACGAACAATTTAATAATTGATGATAACCTTTTAATGGTGTATTGTAGAGATTATATTTTTTTTCTTTTAATATAACCTCAACAAAATCTTTTTCTTTAATTACAAAATTATCGAATGGATAATATTCACATTTTAATTCCAATGCTCTGGAACGGATAACATTTTCTGCTTCTTTTGGCATATAACCACTAATTACAACCGTCTCTGGTTTAATTATTCCTGCCTTTTCAAATGCAATTTTTTCTAATGTATCTCCAAGAATATTTGTATGTTCCAAACTTATTGAAGTAATAATAGAAGCTAAAGGAGTTATAACATTTGTTGCATCAAGCCTGCCTCCAAGTCCAGTTTCAATTACCGCATAATCTACATTATTATCATAAAAATATTTAAATGCCATTGCTGTAGTAATTTCAAAAAAAGTAGGTTCTTCTCTTTCAATAATGTTTTCGATTGAATTATAAAATGAGCAAATAAAATCATCATCTATTTCCTTTCCATTAATCCTAATTCTCTCATTAAATCTTACAAAATGCGGCGAAGTATAAAGACCAACTTTATATCCATATTCTTTCAAAATACTTGATAGAAAAGATGCTGTGCTTCCTTTACCATTTGAACCAGCAATATGAAAACATTGTAATTTCTTATGTGGATTCCCAATATAATCTAGTAATTTCTCAATACGTTCTAAACCAAGTTTAACATGAAATTGACGCATTGAAAAAAGTTTTTGAAGAATAGACTCAATTCTCATTTTATAAAATATAGGAAGCAGTTAGTTCTGTTATTTTATTAATTGACATTTTCTCACAGTAATTTTTTATACCATCTAAGATTTCTAAAGCTGCATAAGGATTTATAAAATTAACTGTTCCAAGCTGAACAGCCGAAGCGCCAACAATCATAAATTCTACAGCATCTTTCCAGTTCATTATTCCGCCTATACCTATGATTGGGATGTCAACATTACGACTTATTTCTAAAACTTTTGCAAGTGCTATAGGTTTTATTGCAGGACCGGACAAGCCTCCAGTAATGTTTTTAATTTTTGGTTTTCGTGTCCATATATTGAATGCAGTACCGACAAGTGTATTTATTGCCGAAACTGCATCACCTCCATTTTCTTTAACAACTTTTGCAAAATCAGAAATTCTTGAAACATTAGGAGATAATTTTATGATAACTGTTTTATTTGTAACAGATTTAACTTTTTCTGTAATTCTAGCAACTGCATCAAGATTATTTCCAAATTCCAATCCACCTTCTTTTACATTAGGACATGAAACATTAATTTCAAATGCAGCAATTGATTCTTCTTCATTTAATATTTTTGTGCATTCAACATATTCTTCAATTGAACCTGCAGCAATATTACAGATAATCGTTGTATTTAATTTTTTTAGAAAAGGAATTTTCTCTTTTATAAATGCTTCAAGTCCAACATTAGCAAGACCAATAGCATTCAACATACCTGACGGAGTTTCACAAATTCTTTGTGGCGGATTTCCCTTCCGTGGTTTGAGAGATATTGATTTTGTTACTATCCCACCTATTTTACTTAAATCAATAAATTGAGAAATTTCATTTCCATAACCTACAGTTCCTGATGCTAGTAAAATCGGATTTTTTAATTTAAGATTACCTATTTGAACTGTTAAATCTAATTCCATTTAATTAAAAATTTGTTTGAGATAAAATTATAAATTAAAGTATAATCATATCAGCATTAAAAATAGGACCATCTTTACAAACCAGATAATAACCATCCCCATTTGATTTTTCTATTGGACAACCCTGACAAATACCAAATCCACAAGCCATTGCACATTCAACAGAAAGCTGGCAATCATATTTTTTTTCAATTGCAATTTTTTGCAGTGATTTTAACATCGGATTTGGTCCACATGCAAATATTCTCAAATTTGCTGTTAAAAAATTTTTTAATTCTTCAATAAATAAATCAACTACATTTCCATGAAATCCTTCTGAGCCGTCATCAGTTGCTATATAAATATTCTGGAGATTGTATTTTATTAAATGCTCTTTTGTTCTTCCGCCAACGAAGCTTTTAATTTCAACATTAGCTGGCAAATTTTTAATAAGATAAGGGAAAGGAGCAGTTCCTATTCCACCACCAATTATAATTGCAAGTTCGTAATTGCCTTGAATATTAAAACCGTTTCCAAGCGGTCCCAAAATATCAATTATGTCTCCGGGTTTTTTAGAAGCTAAAATTTTTGTTCCTTCGCCATGAACATCGAAAACAAAAATTAGGTTGTCATTTTCAACATCGCAAATGCTAAATGGTCTTCTAAGCAAAGGGAAATCGGTATCAGAAACTTTGATATTACAAAATTGACCCGGTTTAATTTCTCTGGCAATTACGGGCGAATTAACTTTTATTAAATGATAATTGCTGGAAATTTTACTTAAAGAAATAACGCGAGCTTTTTCAATAATCAAGAAATAATCTCGAATTTTTTGTGAGCAAATTTAATGATGAAGAAACAAATGACAAAATTTTATTCAACATTTCATGAATTTTTCTTCAATTGATTTAACTTTATCCAGTCTCCTTTGATGTCTTTCACCTAAGAAATTCGAATTTAACCACACTTCTACAATAGATTTTATTGATTCTTCACCTAAGGCTTTTGCACCTAATGAAATTATATTAGCATCATTATGTTCTCGAGAACTTTTAGCAGAAAATTCATTATAACAAGTTGCTGCTCGTATTCCGGGAATTTTATTTGCTGCAATAGCAGATGGAATTCCTGTTGCATCTATTAAAATACCACAGTCAAATTCCTTTGATGCTACTCTTTGTGCAACATTTAATGCTATATCAGGATAGTCAACAGAATCTTCTGTATGAGTTCCAACATCGAGTACATCGTAATTTTTATTCTTAAGATATTCTACAAGGATCTTTTTTATTTTTACTCCTGTATGGTCAGAACCAATAACAATTTTTCTGAAAATTTTTGTATGTTTTTTTTCATCACCATCAAAAATAATTTTTAATCTTGCCTGTTTAATTCTATCAATTGCAGAAGGAGTAAGAATTTCATTTTTTTTAAGATGAATTTCTGTTAATCCATTTTTAATTAACAGAAGAATATCATTCTCTGTTATAGCTTTTTTCATACAAGGTCTGTTCTATTATTCATTTTTAGATAATCAACAACCTGCCTTACATCTTGTGCATAATTACGATTGCAAATTAATAGTGCTTCGTTTGTATTGATAATAATTAAATTTTCTACTCCAATTACAGCTGTAAATTTTCTTGGTGAAAAGATGTATGAATTATAAGTCTTTTGGGAATAAACATCGCCAATAATAACATTACCATCTTCATTTTTATCTGATATTTCATAAACTGCCTCCCAGCTTCCAACATCGTTCCAGTAAAAATCAGCTTTGATTACATAAACATTATTTGCTTTTTCCATAACTCCATAATCAATTGAAATACTTTTTAATTGGCCATAAACTTGAGTTAATTGTGTATCAAAATCATCAGAATTGATAAAGGATTCAATTTTTTCTAAACCCTCATAAAGGTCAGGAAGATATTTTTTAATTTCATTAAGAATGGTATCTACTCTCCATATAAACATACCTGAATTCCAGAGGAATTCACCACTTTCAATAAATCTTATTGCAGTAGCTAAATTTGGCTTTTCAGCAAAAGTTAATACTTTATGAATATTTTTTTCAATTTCAGTAAATTCCCTTGTTTTTATAATATTTTTCCCATGTCCCCCAAAGAGTATATCGATTATCTGAAACACGAACTGAGGCCCTGTTTCAAACATCAT
>JARYLX010000231.1 GCA_029907415.1 Melioribacter sp. | reverse complement strand
AATGGTTCATCAAGTTGTAATTTTTGGTTTAATCTTATTGAAGCAGGAATTGTTTTGTCAATTAATTCGTCAAGTGAACTTACACCAATTACATCACACATCTTTTGAATATCTTCGTCGCTTGGACCAATATGTCTATCGACGAATTTGTCATAAAATGAAATATTTTTCATAAATAAACCTTTTTTAAATAATTCAATACTTCAAATATAGCTAATTAGGTTGAATACAAAATAAACATTATTATAGCTTAATTGTGAACGAAACTTTATTAAATGATTAAAGATTGGAAAAACTAATTCATGATGATGTGATAATATTATTCAGGATTTATTTAAGAGGTGACTTAATTTAGATAAAGCAATTTTAGAAGCATTTTGTTCTGCAGTTTTTTTATTTTTCCCTTTTCCTGTTCCAAATTTTTCAGAACCTATATAAACATCAACTGTAAATTCTTTTTTATGTTCAGGACCTTCTTCGCTGATTACAACATATTTAGGGGTATCTAATTTATTTGCGTGTGTAAATTCAAGTAATTGTCCTTTATAATTAGTATCAACTAAGTATTCATGATTTTTTTCGTAAGGAAGAATAATATTCTTTAGAATAAATTTATTTGCTTCTTTAAATCCTTTATCTATAAAAATAGCACCAATTAGGGCTTCAATTGTATCTGCAAGAATTGTCTTGAAACCTTCTTCACTATCGCCTATATATTTTTCGTTGTATAAAAGGAAATTTTTTAATCCTATTCTTTCTGAAACTTCATACAATCTATTACGATTAACAAGCGAGGCTCTTGCTTTAGTTAAAAAGCCTTCGCCCGCATCGCTGTAATTTTCAAAAAGATATTTTGCAACTATTAGATTTAATACAGAGTCACCCAGAAATTCCAGACGTTCATTTGATTTTTCTAATTCTGGATGTAATTCGAGAAAAGATGTATGAGTAAGTGCTTTTAAGTAAATATTTTTGTTTTTAATTTTGAATCCAAGCAATGATTCAAGTGATTTTTTATCAATTAAATGCTTGAATAATATCTTAATGTTGTCGTTCTTAAAAAATTTCTTTAACACACTTAAGAGAAAAATTATTCTTCAAACTTTTTGAACAATATTGTAGCGTTATGACCACCAAAACCAAATGTATTACTCAAAGCATATTTAATTTCTTTTTTGACAGGTACTTTGGGTGTATAGTTTAGGTCACATTCAGGATCAGGTTCATCTAAATTAATTGTTGGAGGTATTGTGCTATTAACAATTGCAAGCACAGTAATAATTGCTTCAACAGCACCTGCTGCTCCAAGCAAATGTCCTGTCATAGATTTAGTTGAACTTACTGCAAGTTTATAAGCATGTTCGCCAAAAACTGTTTTGATGGCTTTAGTTTCGTTAACATCATTTAATTCTGTTGATGTTCCATGAGCATTAATATAATCAACGACTTCTGGTTCAACATTAGCATCGCGTAAAGCTTCTTTCATAGAACGAACAGCTCCTTCTCCTTCTGGGGCTGGAGCAGTGATATGATAAGCATCTGCAGTTAAGCCAACACCAACAATCTCAGCATAAATTTTTGCGCCTCTATTTAATGCATGTTCTAATTCTTCAAGTATTAAAACACCTCCACCCTCTCCCATTACGAATCCATTTCTGTCTTTGTCAAATGGCCTTGAAGCTTCGAGATATCTGTCGTTCCAGGTTGAAAGGGCACGAGCTGCATTGAATCCAGCGATTGACATTTGAGTAATTGGAGCTTCTGAGCCACCGCATATCATTATATCTGCAGAACCTCTCTGAATCAGAATAAATGCATCAGCAATTGCATGTGATGAAGTTGCACATGCAGAAACTGTAGCATAGTTAGGTCCTTTAAATCCATATCTAATTGAAATATGACCAGCAGCAATATCAGGTATCATCATGGGGACAAAGAATGGGCTTACTCTTTTTGGTCCTCCTTGCATAAATAAGCTATGTTGTTCTTCAAAAGTCAAAATGCCGCCAATACCGCTACCGAAAACTACACCAACCATGTTTAAGTTAATTTTTGATAAATCAAGTTTAGAATCTTCAATAGCCATAGCTGCAGAAGCAAGAGCAAAATGTGAATATATATCCATTCTTTTTAATTCTTTTTTATCTATGTAAACAGCTGGATCAAAATTTTTCACTTCACAGGCAAATTGAGTAGCAAAAATTGAAGCATCAAACTTTGTGATTTTGCCTGCACCGTTACGTCCTGTAATTAATCCTTCCCACAATTCTTGGACATTATTTCCTATTGGCGTTACAGCGCCCATACCTGTAATAACGACTCTTCTTTTATTCATATTCTGCCCTTTTTATTATTGAATTTTTTTAAGACAGAGAGAGGCTGTCTAAAAAATAAATGAATAAATTAATAAATATTAGAAAACTAATTGACAGCCTCGTATAAAAAATCAGCTAACTTTTTCCTTTAAATATTTTATAGCATCACCAACTGTAGAAATTTTTTCAGCATCTTCATCAGGAATAGAAATATCAAAGGCAGATTCGAAACCCATTACTAATTCAACAATGTCGAGAGAATCTGCACCAAGATCTTTTGTAAAGGAGGCTTCCGGTGTTATTTGAGATTCTTCAACACCGAGTTTATCCATAATAATTTCTTTTACTTTTGCTTCGATATCCATTTATATCTCCTTTTATGTTATTAAATAATGTTAATTAGATTTATTAAAGTAAACATTTATTACATAACCATTCCACCATCTACAGGAATAACCTGTCCAGTAATGTAATTTGCATCATCACTGCATAAAAATGCAACAACTTTTGCTACATCTTCCGGTTTGCCAAATCTCTTCAATGGAACAAAATTCATATAAGCTTCTCTTTGTTGCTCTGTTAATTTGCTTGTCATATCTGTTTCTATAAAACCTGGGGCAACTGCATTTACATTAATATTTCGTGAAGCAAATTCTTTTGCATTAGATTTTGTAAGTCCAATTATTCCTGCTTTTGAAGCCACATAATTTGCCTGACCTGCATTGCCAATTATTCCAACCACAGAACTAATATTTACGATTTTACCATATTTCTGTGCAATCATATTTTTAATTACAGCTTTTGTGTAGTTAAAGACACTTTTTAAATTTATGTTCAGCACAAGATCAAAATCTTCTTCGCTCATTCTGAGCAATAAATTATCCTTAGTAATTCCAACATTATTGACTAAAATATCAACGCCGCCTAATTTTTCCAAAGCAAAATTAACTGTTTGTTGAGCTGCATTGAATGATGATGCATCTGCAACATAACCATAAACTTTTACATTGTCATTGTTTAATTCTTCTTCTACTTTTTTTGCATTTTCTGTTTCAATTTTTAATAACTCGTCAGTAGGCGCATAATAAGTAAATACAACACTGCAGCCATCTTTTGCCAATTGTTCTACAATGGCTCTTCCAATTCCTCTTGAGCCTCCAGTTACAATAGCTTTTTTATTTAATAATCTCATCTTTTATTCCTTCTTTTTTTATTTGAGAGAAATATTGATTACGATATTCAAGTAATTCTTCATAACCTTTTTCGCCTAAAAGATGAATGAGTTCATTTTTACATGCATCAAAAACAGTTGTAACTTGATTTTGAATTTTATTACAATAATGCATTCTTCCTAGATGGTCGTCATCAATTGTAAGTACTCCTTCATAAATAACTAATGGAAATAATATGCAATACAAAGGTTTATATTTCCATTTGTATTGGCCATTTTTAAGAGCTATTTTTTGAAGTATGCAAAATCCATTTTTGTCAAGAAATACACACTTACCATTATATACTTGGGTTCCGATGGCTATTCCAGATTCAAAATCATTATCTTTTTCAGGTTCTTCAAACCATTTATCAGGATCTTTACATTGGGAATCATCCATCTCAGCAATAATTATATCTTTGATTGAAATAATTTTTTCATATTCCTTCTTATCTGCATATACTCCGTAGTAACAGCATTCACCAGAACATATACAAATGTCACAACCCTTTACAAATTTATGTGTAAAAATTAATGGGTCAATATAAAGACCATTAATTTTCTTTTCAAATTTATTTTCCATTAAAGATACCTTTCAACTTCGGTGTATTTATCGATGCCAAAAATTTTAACATCAGGGTTAATTCTTTTAATTAGACCTTGTAAAACTTTGCCGGGTCCTATTTCATAAAATTCATCAACTCCATCATTAATCATATTTAAAATTGTTTCTTGCCATCTTACTGGATTAACAATTTGTTCGAATAATAATTTTTTTATTTCATCTTTATTTTGAACCGGGCGTGCAGTTACATTTGCATAAACAGGTATTCTAGCATCATAAAAGTTTGTGGAATTAAGAGAATTGCTAAAATTATTTTGTGCGCTCTTCATTAATTGAGAGTGAAAGGCACCACTTACGACAAGTTCTTTGACAAGTTTAGCTCCTGCTGTTTTTGCTAATTCCATAGCTTTTTTAACACCATTAACAGAACCAGAAATTACAATCTGTCCAGGTGAATTAAAATTCGCACATTGAACAATACCTTCAATTGATGCCTCATTACAAATTTTTACAAGTTGTTCTTCCGATAATCCAATGATTGCAGCCATCGTTCCTTTTTGTTCCATTCCCGCTTGAGCCATAGCTTGACCGCGTGCATGAACAAGTTTAACAGCATCATAAAATTGAATTGAATTTGCAGTCAACAAAGCGGAGTATTCAC
>JARYLX010000230.1 GCA_029907415.1 Melioribacter sp. | reverse complement strand
TCTATTGCCTAACGAATCATAATTATAAATATCTTTCGCCTCGTTAAACCATTCTTGTGATGAAGTATTAAACCATTCCCAAAGAACTGATTCAATATTTCCGTCAGAATTATATTTGTTTGTATGTTTCTCTATATTTTTCCATTTGCCATCAAGCCAACCAGCTATTATGAAATTATTTAATAATAAATCATCATTATAATTATATACAATCTTCATTCTATCACCGTTTATACTTATACAAATAAGGCTATCTAAAATCCCGGAAAAATTCTTTTTATATGGATTAAAAGTTGATATGTTGTAAATACTTTTGGTTAAGAATAAATTGATAATATTTTTATTTTCTGAGATAAAAGATTTTTCTTGTGAAAAAATTTCCGTCGTTAATAGAAAATACAACAAAAGATAAATAAGTTTATTCTCTAAATTCATCTTCTAAAAATAAATACCTACAATGATATGATGCGTGTTAATAATTTTATTATCATATTTGAACAAATATCTAATATCAAGGTTCAATTTTGAAGAAATTTGATATGCTGTACCCATTCCTAATATTATTCCATATGATTTGTCAGGAAGAATTTCATTTTTTTGAATTCCCTTAAATTCGGCAGGTATCTCATCCATTGATTTATAAGACCAGACTTCAGGAGGTGATGTATCTAAAGATGAATTGATAATATTGTAAGCAACATCTATTGAAAGATATGGTGATAAAATACTTTGATTGATATCATATTGGATTCCTATGGTCAGCGGGAAAATATCATAATTTCTACTTACTAAATTATATTTAGTTGCAAGAAATATTGAAGAAGTATCATTAATAGTATATTTAGAGTACTTTCTTACTGTGATAATATTAGAGTATGGTTGAATTGTCCTGAAGTAACCAGTAGATGCTTTGAGTGTAAGTGAAGATATGAGGTTCGTTTTAAATTCTACAAGAAAATCACCTCTAATATTGTTTGTATTATAAAAATTAATACCTCCATAAAAACCAACATCAAAACTGGAAAAAGGTTTTTTCTCTTGTGCCTTCAAAAAGTTAATTGAAAGAAATAATAGAACGAATAATATTTTTTTCATTTTTTAACCCTCAGTATTTATTTGATTTTTATGTTTCATAAAATTCTTCTTTCCTTCTAGCTATGTTATACTTCTTTGAACAAAAAAATTTAATCATATTCAATTCATTTTACATTACAATGCATATTTCTTTGCTGTATTTGGATATTTTTCTCTAATGTAATATTTAAGTACAGTATTTCCTTTTGTCATGTTAAAACCTTTATGTACTATCAATAAACTTTATTCAAATGTTTTTTAAGTTCTGAAATTATCAAGGAAAGTAAAATTGTATATATGATATTCTTTCTTTTAGTATCTCTGAAAAATAATTTGCTGATAATTAAAATCAATATCCTTTATACGATGTTTTATTCTTGTTGCGTGTTTTATATCATCCAGCCATCCAACTTCTTTATCCAAAACATTTTTATACAGATACAATATTGCCGGCAATGCTTGATTTTGTGTTGATGAAGAAACATTTTGTTCTACTGCAAGATGATTTATGAATTTCTGAATCTCATCTTTCCCCATTTCATTCGGATGTCTTTTATTGTGGAAAAGTATATATCTTTTTATCCAGCCGATGTATGCCTCTTCAGTCTTTCTGCTGTAATGATTTGCCCGCAGTGTAAGCCTTACTTTATCGAGAAGTTTTGATTTGTCAGCTATATTACTCTGGCTAATGCTCACATATTTACCCTCAATTTCTGAAATAATGTAAAAAAATAATTTTAAAATTCAAAAACATTTTTTTCGATTCTACTCAGCGGTTCTCAATGACAATTACTCAGAGGAACTCCGTGTAATAAAAAACTACACAGAGATTATCGCAGATTAATACACATAATAATCTGCGTAAATCCGCGAAATCAGCAAGAAATATTTTTCACGCAGATAATGCAGATTACCGCAGATATAATATGTGAAAGGCTCAGAAAAAGAGATGAAAGAAAAATGGACTCGCTCCCAATATTCCACCATTCCAATATTCCATTATTCCTAGTATGAACACACAAAGGAATAAAATAGAAAAAAATTCATAATCCCAGATGAAGTTTTACTCTTTACCATAAAACCCTTTTTATTAAATTATGCCATATAACGACGTTGCAAATAAAGCGCTGCTCAGTACGAGAATGCTACAATTGCAAACAAACTTTTTGTTTTTAAATCTATTTTGTTAACTAAATCTAACTTGCAGAACAAATTAACTTTGAAAACGAATGCCAATAACTTCATCAAACAACAGCTTCGTAAGAAGTAGTCGCTTTGAATTGCTGGTTATATTGCGCTAACGTTTATGATAGATTTATCTTTTCCATATATTTTAAAATCCGAAGTTGGTGAATAAATATAACGTGACGTATAAAAAAACTGCAATGTATTTAATGTGGCAACCATATCTGCTCGAACAGGCATTATAGTAGATGGTAACTTATAACTTCCCCTAAGGAGCAAAGACTTTGATAATGGGAAATATAGTTCTGTATTTCTGCTGCCAAAACCAACACCAAACTTAAAATGACTGAAATCATTGGGTATTAATTTTACAGGTCTGTCACTTGTAACAAAATGATTAGAGTCATCATCATTTATTAACAATATCCAAGATCTCTGATGCAGTAATTGATAAATTCTATATACCGCTTTAAATTCCCAATCAATCGTACTATAATTAAGTTCAACTAATTTCCATTTTTTTTCTTTGTTAAACTTTTTCATTTCTTCATATGTGATATCTTTAAATTTATTATCTGTTTCTCGATTTATTCTTTCCATTTCACTATACCATATTTTTCTGTCGCTTAACATAAGACTAAAAATTTTGGATGCGACATTTTCCTTAAACTCTTGAAAACTTTCTCTAATAACTGGATTTCTTACTCCAATTAGTGCTATATAATAAAGTAATTCACTAAACTTTTCATTTTTAGGTAATTCTTTCTTTTCGTGGATGTATTTAAAAATCAATGAAATAGAACCTTCAACTTTTGATAATTCTTTTTCCAAAATATTGGGATCAATCTCATTTGATTCAATTTTGTTAAAATACTTTACATAACATTCATTTATTGGCTTAGAAGGTCTAACAGTCTTATTTTTTACATCGTAACAAAATAGAACTCCCTCATTATCACCGGACAGAGTGAATCCCGCTAAATAAAATTTTGATAAATAATGATGTTTTTTTGGTTTGCTCATCTTTAGTAATAAAACAGCATTGTGTCTAAGCCAAAGCCCAGAGCAGCAATGCTACAATTATAAAATAACTTTTTAATTAGAACATTTGTCCGCCAAAAGCGGAAACTTTCATTTACAAACTACGCCGAATAACAAAGCCGAAACGGAACTATAAACTTTTAAACTGAACAAATGCCAAACCTACTTGCCGCAGGCAAGCGCGAAAACACTTACGGCTTGAGGAATTTGTTAAATAATAATCCATATTTTTTTGAGAAACTTTTATTTCGTCAGCCAAAATCCAAAGAGAAGTTTTAAGTTTCCTTTGAAAATCGATGTGCCAAGAAGAATTATCCGATAAAGCCAGGATTTCGCCAAACTTATTATTCTTATTGAGCCATATCGTCAAGTTTGTAATAAAATATCGCACAATAAAATTCTCTTAATTGTGATTTTTATTTTTGAACAATAAAACTGAGATAATTAACAAGACACACACAGTAGCAATTATTTTATATTCTAAAGGATAATAATGTCCCGCAAAAATTTGAGGACCAGCAAAATCAAATAGACTTTGGGAGGTTGTTCTTCCTTCAAAACTCATTAAAGAATAAATTAAACCACCAGAGCTAAGAAGTAAAATTATTTTTGATATGAGTTTCATAAAGTTTAACCCCTATAATAAATGACTAAGTACCTAACGACGTTTGCCGATAAGCCGTCGCTGAACGGTTTATGGCGACAATGTTTTGATTAACTAAAAAGTGTTATTTTGTAATAACAATGAATAAAAAACAGAACAAGCTTGAACTACCAATGCAAAGACCGGCTGAAGCGTTCGGCTTGATTTGCAGGTTATATGCGTTTTCATATTTACCAACAAAAAACCAGATGAAAATAAAATTAGAAAACAAAAAACACAAACAGACATTCGGGCTGAAATTCTTGAGAGAATAAAAAAATAAAATATTGCAGCCCAGAAAAAATTATAGAAGCCACAAATTCTTTTTACAAATGGTGGACTTCCTATAAAATATTATTAAATAAAACTATCGAGCCAATTGTTCATTACAAACAGGTTGCCATTTCAGAATAAGGTCTTTTTCTTCTGATAAGCGAGAACTTTCATTATTATTCAAATGAGCGTGAATATGAGTTGCGCCATTTCTTATGGCACATTTTTCTTTCTCGTGATTTTCGAGACGTTGGTTCAAATTTTTTGTTTGACCAATATAAACAGGTAACCAATGGTTTGGTGTTGTCTCTTTTGCAAAAATATAATTACCTCCTTCTTCCTTAAAAGAAGAATTGATGGGATAAATATAGTACAAATATTGTTGACCAGATTCACCAGTCCAATTGATTTTTGGTGTGTCACTCATAATTTTACTCCTCTAACTGTTAAGCATATAACGATGTTGCAAATAAAGCGCTGCCCAGAACTACAATGCAACACTGAAAAGCTTTGCCGATAATTATTTATAAATTCATTTTATCTACTA
>JARYLX010000022.1 GCA_029907415.1 Melioribacter sp. | reverse complement strand
CTGTCTTCCCTTATTCCAAAAGATTCAAATATATTAATGACTTACGGCGGCGGTTCAATAAAAAAGAATGGAGTTTATGAACAGGTAAAAGAAGCTCTCAAAGATTTTAATTTACATGAGTTCGGAGGAATTGAACCAAATCCCAAATATGAAACATTAATGAAAGCTGTTGATATCTGTAAAAATTCTAAAATAGATTTTCTATTAAGTGTAGGGGGAGGTTCTGTTCTTGATGGAACAAAATTTATTGCTGTAGCATCTTTGTATGAAGATGGAGACCCGTGGGATATTTTATCAAAAGGTGTTGAACCAAAAAATGCTATTCCGCTCGGAAGTGTTTTAACATTGCCGGCTACTGGTTCAGAAATGAATATGTTTGCTGTTATATCTCGTGAATCAACACAAGAAAAACTTGCTTTTGGTCATCCACTTGTTTATCCCCGATTTTCAATTTTAGACCCTGAAACAACTTTTACTTTATCTGAATGGCAAACAGCTAATGGAATTGTTGATACTTTTGTTCATGTAACAGAACAATACATGACTTACCCCGTGAATGCGATTGTTCAGGATAAATTTGCAGAAGCATTATTAAAAATATTGATTGAAGAAGGACCAAAGGCATTAAAAAATCCAACTGATTATAATGTGCGAGCAAATTTAATGTGGACTGCTACTCAAGCTCTTAATGGAAATATTGGCTGTGGTGTTCCTCAAGACTGGGCAACTCATTCAATTGGTCATGAATTAACAGCATTTTATGGACTTGACCATGCAAGAACATTAGCAATTGTTTTACCCGGTGTGTGGAAACATCAAAAGAATAATAAAGAAGATAAATTAAAACAATATGCAAAGAATGTATGGAATTATGAAGGGGATGATGCTGCCGACAAGGCAATAGAAATGACCGAAGAATTTTTCCGTTCACTCGGCATGAAAACAAAACTCAAAGAAAATGGAATTGGAACAGAAAAATTTGATGAGATTGCACAGAGATTCGAAGAAAGAAATCAAAAACTTGGTGAACATGAAAATATTGGCAAAAAAGAAGTAATTGAAATTTTACAGCTCTGTTTAGAATAATTTTTACTTTTGGTAAAAAAGGATGGCACAGATTGAAAAGTTGTGCTGTTATTTGTGCCATCCAAAATTTCTATAGTTGTATGGAAATTTTTTTATTCTATAATTTTCTTCATTGCCTCAAAATTAGCTGCAATAGTTTTATCTAAATCGTCTTTTGAATGCGCAGTAGAAACAAACATTGCTTCAAATTGTGCTGGAGGTAAATAAATTCCTCGATTTAACATTTCGTGAAAATATTTGCCGTAAAGTTTTGTGTCTGATTTTATTGCAGATTTATAATCAGTAACCGGCTCCTCAGCAAAAAACAATGTCATCATCGAGCCAATTCTGTTTAATTGAAAATTTCTGCCTGATAATTTTATAGCTTCTTTAATTCCATTTTCAAGATAAGCAGAATTTTGTTCGAGCTGCTCATAAATCTCAGGATGATTTTTTATATAAGTTAAAGCTGCATAGCCGGCACTCATAGCAATTGGATTGCCGCTTAATGTTCCTGCTTGATAAATTGGTCCAGCTGGGGATATCATTTCCATAATTTCTTTTTTACCACCATAAGCACCAACCGGCAGACCACCGCCAATAATTTTCCCAAATGTTGTCATATCTGGTTTCACATCATAAATTTCCTGAGCTCCCCCTTTTGAAAGTCGAAAACCTGTCATAACTTCATCAAAAATCAAAACAATTTTTTCTTCACTGCAAATATCTCGTAACTCCTTCAAAAAATTTTTTTCAGGAAGAACTGTTCCCATATTTCCAGCTACAGGTTCAACAATTACCGCAGCAATTTGATTTCTGCCAGATGTTTTATTTTCCTGAATTAATTTTTTAACTGAATCAATGTTATTATATTCTGCTATTAAGGTATCAGCTGCATTGCCTTTTGTTACTCCTGGAGAAGTAGGTACTCCAAATGTTAAAGCTCCACTTCCTGCTTTGATTAAAAAGAAATCTCCATGCCCGTGGTAACAGCCTTCAAATTTTATAATTTTATCTTTACCAGTAAATCCTCTTGCAGCACGAATTGCACTCATTGTTGCTTCGGTTCCGCTATTTACCATTCTAACCATTTCTACAGAAGGAACAAGGTCGGTAATTAACTTTGCAATTTTAACTTCGAGTTCTGTTGGTGCTCCAAAACTTGTTCCATTTTCGAGAGCATCTAAAATTGATTGTTTTATAAAATCAGGATTATGACCGAAAAGATGAGGTCCCCAGCTTCCAATGTAATCAATAAATTCATTGCCATCTACATCAATCATCTTTGAACCAATTCCTTTTGAAATAAATAAGGGTGTTCCACCCACTGATTTAAATGCTCTTACTGGAGAATTTACACCACCTGGTATATATTTTTTTGCTTCTTCAAATAATCTTTCACTAACACTTCTATTCATTTGAACTCCATTTTTATTTAAATAAAATTAATTATTTGAGAAATAAATTAAGAATTTGTTAGAGAAAATCATATTTAGCCATTTTGTCTTGTTAATCTTTATCATTCTTTTTAGCTTTGTAACCCAAATTTGGAAGTTATTATTTGAAAGGACAAGAATGATTAAAAATCATGTTTATATCGAGACTTATGGCTGCCAGATGAACCTTGCTGATTCTGAGTTAATTATGGGAATTTTAAAAAAGCAGGGTTATGAAATTACAAAGCAAATTGAAAATGCTAATGTGATTCTATTAAATACATGCAGTGTAAGAGAAAATGCAGAAGAAAAAATATTCCATAGATTAGACCATTTAAAAAATGTTAAAAAGAAAAATCCTTCTGCTGTAATTGGTGTGCTGGGCTGCATGGCAGAAAGATTAAGAAAAAGTTTGATTGAAGAAAAGAAAATTGTTGATGTCGTTGTTGGTCCCGATGAATATAGAAGATTACCTGAATATATTGAATTTGCATTTGGCGGTGAAAAAGGAATTGGTGTAAAACTTTCAAGAACAGAAACATATGAAGATATAGAACCATATCGAGAAGATGGAATCAGTGCATGGATTGCAGTAATGAGAGGATGTGATAAATTTTGTTCATTTTGTGTTGTCCCATTTACAAGAGGAAGAGAAAGAAGTCGCTCATTAAACTCTGTTGTTGAAGAAATTAAGAAATTATCTCAAAGAGGTTTTAAAGAAGTTACTTTACTTGGACAGAATGTAAATTCTTACAAAGATGGCAATTATGATTTTGCAGATTTGCTTGCCGCCTGTGCCTCTGTTGATAAAAATATGAGAATAAGATTTACAACATCGCACCCGCAGGATTTATCAGATAAACTTTTGTATACTATTGCAGAACATGAAAACATTTGTAATTACATTCATCTTCCAGTTCAATCTGGCTCCAATCGTATTCTCGAATTAATGAACCGCACTTATACAATCGAACATTATCTAAACTTAATTGACAAAGCAAGAAAAATAATTCCGGGTGTTAGTTTCTCAACTGATATAATTGCTGGATTTCCAACAGAAACCGAAGAAGACCATAAGATGACCCTAAATGTTATGAAACAGGTTAAATATGATGGGGCTTATATGTTCAAATATTCACCTCGAGAAGGAACAAAAGCATACAACATGAAAGATGATGTTCCAGAAGAAATAAAATTGAGAAGATTAAATGAAATTATTGAACTACAGCAACAAATATCTTACGAAATAAATCAACAGCTTATTAATAAAGAAGAAGTAATTCTTGTTGAGGGGTTTAGCAAAAAGTCAGAAGAATTTTTATCGGGCAGAACAGATACTAACAAGGTTGTAGTAATACCCAAAAAAGAAAGTATAAAAATTGGGGATTATGTTCGAGTAAAAATTAATCGAGCTACTTCAGCCACACTTTTTGGTGAAGCTTTTTAAAAATCAATTATTTTATAAAAGCATCTTGTCATTAAAATTCGACAAACAACTAAACATCCCTATTGCTAAGAATATAATCTGAGATGAATTTCACGCAGAGATTAGCGCAGATATTCGCAGATAATAACCAGTGCAAATCTTTGCGTTCTTAGCGTCTCTGCTATTAAAGAAAGCGCAAAGGTGCAAAAGACGCAAAGAAAAAATCTGTGAAAATCTTGTCTTATCAGTGTCATCAGTGTGCTAAAAATATTGTATATACAAGAAATACAAAATAAAAAATCAGCGTAAATCTGCGGAATCCGCGTGAAATAAATTTCACAGCTGACCACATGAATTGTATCGTCATTTTGAACGGAATGAAATGAAGAATCTCTTAAAAACAAAAAATGGAATTAGATTCTTCGTCGTCCACCTAACGGTGGGACTTCTCAGAATGACAGGAAATAAATAACACCGTCATTCTGAATGGAGCGAAGCGGAATGAAGAATCTTATTGAAACGAAAAAAGGATTAGATAAATTTAATTTTTGAAAGGATTATCACGACTTTCCCAGAAATTTGGTCGATAATGCTCGTAACTATCTATTTCTTGAATCCAACCATTATGAAGTCCATACTTATCCATTAATTCAAGTGTTCTTTCATACTCAGTTTCTCTAATGGTTCGACTTAACAAAATTTCTTTGTGAGCTTTATTAGTTGGGTAATACTGAGACATCAAAGATATATGAACATTTGGGCTTAATTCTTCAGCAATAAATTGAAATACTTTTTCTGATTCTGCTAATTCATTTGGCAGAACAAGATGACGAATTATCAATCCTCTTACAACTACATTACCATCATATACCAGTTCATCTCCAACCTGTCTGTACATTTCTTTAATTGCTGCTTTCGCTTTTTCAAAGTAATCATCTACAAAAGAATATTTGCGTGCGTATTGGTCATTTCCATATTTGAAATCAGGCAAATAAATATCAATGACACCATCATAAAGTTTTAGTATTTCTACTGAATCATATCCATTCGTATTGTAAATGATAGGAAGATTCAAACCATTTTGCGCTGCAATTAAAATTGATTTTAAGATTGATGCAGAAAAATGAGTTGGAGATACAAGTCCAATGTTATGACATCCCATCTGTTGAAGCTTTAACATAATGTGCGCTAAATATTCATGAGTAACTTCGTGCTTTCTTTCATTTTTCCAGTTTTGACTGATTTCAAAATTTTGACAGTAAATACATCTTAAATTACAGTTGCCAAAAAAAATATTTCCTGCACCGCGTGTCCCAGATAATACTGGTTCTTCTCCAAAATGAGGCGTATAAGATGAAACAATGGGCAAATAGCCGCTCATGCAAAAACCATATTCATTTTCAAAACGATTTACTTCACAATTTCTCGGACAGCTTTTACACGACTTTAAAATATTCAACGCCTCTTCTGCTCGATGTTCAAGATCTCCACTTTTCAGTAATTTTATATATGATGGAATAAATTTCATTTTAATAATGAATATTTGTTTACACAATAAATTTATTATATCATAAAAATTTTTGCCAGTTTAAACAACGGTTAGAAAATAATCCGAAGTATTCAATTTAATAGAGGAAGATTCTTAATTTTATGCGATAAAGAAGTATATATAAGTTAAGAGCAAGAGTAAGAAAAACTTTGCTCTTGCTCTTTAATTTTAAACTTAGTTTAGTATATCCAATAATTCAACTTCAAAAATTAAAAGCGAATTTGGTTCAATTGTATTACCTGCACCATTTTCACCATATGCTAATTCTGGTGGAATATATAAAATCCATTTATCTCCAACATGCATTAGTTGAAGAGCTTCTGTCCAGCCTTTGATTACCTGATTGAGAGGAAATTCTGCCGGCTCACCTCTCTTATAAGAATTGTCAAATTCTCTGCCATCAAGCAAAGTTCCAATATAATGAACTTTAACAATACTGGTGTCTTTTGGTGAAGGACCATTGCCTTTAACAAGAACTTTATATTGAAGTCCGCTTGGTAATGTTACCACACCTTCTTTCTTTTTATTTTCTGCAAGAAATGCTTCTGCTTCTTTCTTATTTTTTTCTTTAACTGCATTCATCTGTGCATTTCTTTTTGCAATTAATTTTTGATTAAATGCAATCATTACTCTTTGAATATCATCATCAGTCAATAAAGAACTTCCTTTAATTTGATCCTGCATTCCTTGATATAAAATATCGAAGTTGATATGAAGGTCTGCGTCCTTCAAATTTTTTCCAATATTCTGCCCTATGCTGTAACTTATTGAATCGTCCTGTGTTTTTAATTGTGGTTTTGATTCTTTTTTATTTTGTGCAAACAATAATGAAAAAGATATAATGAATATGAATAATAATTTTGAATACCTCATCTTTACTCCAGAATGAATTTTATTTTGTTAATTAAGTCAATCTGTTTTCAACAGGTAAACAAAAATAAATGCAAATGTTTATCAATAGCAAATTTTATGTTTTTACATTGAAGATAAAATTTTATTTTAGCTTTAACATTCTAAAGGATTAAGTCATGAAAAAAGTAAATTTATTACTAGTTCTAATTGTAATACTCACTATAAAAAATTATTCACAAACATTTTTTTCAGAAAATCCATTAACTCATACTTATTCAATTGTTGCATATGATTCTTTAACAGGAGAAATTGGTGTTGCTGTGCAATCGCACTGGTTTTCGGTTGGAACTGTAGTTTGCTGGGGCGAAGCTGGAGTTGGAGTAATTGCTACTCAATCTTTTGTTAATGCATCATTTGGACCAAGAGGATTAGAGCTCTTAAAGAAAGGAAAAACTCCACAAGAAGTTGTAAATGAATTAATTCAAAGTGATGAGGGGAGAGAATATCGTCAACTGGCTGTTCTCGATGCAAAAGGGAATGCTGCAGCATTTACCGGGAAAAATTGCATTCAACCTGCTGGTCATATTGTTGGGAAAGGATTTTCAGTTCAAGCAAATTTAATGTCGAACGAAAAAGTATGGCCTGCGATGGCAGAAGCATTTCAAAAATCAAAAGCTCCTTTAGCAGAAAGATTATTAATTGCTCTTGAAGCTGCTGAACAGGCAGGAGGTGATATCCGCGGTAAACAATCTGCTGCACTTCTTGTTTTCACCGGAAAACCAACAGGAAATATCTGGGAAGATAAACTTGTTGACTTGAGAGTTGATGATAATCCCGAACCATTAGTTGAACTGAGAAGATTATTAAAAGTCCATCGAGCTTACGAACACATGAATAATGGCGACTTGGCAGTTGAAAAGAACGATATGGAAAAAGCTATGCTGGAATATTCAGCTGCAATGGAAATGTTTCCAGATAATCTTGAAATGAAATACTGGACTGCAGTTACTTTAGCCAATAATGGTAGATTTAATGATGCACTCCCTTTATTTAAGGAAATTTTTTCTAAAGACAATAAATGGAAAATTTTAACACCAAGATTACTACCAAATGGCTTACTGAAAATAAGTAAAGAAGAATTTGAAGAAATTATGAAGTAAAAATATTCATATAAATTTTGTAGACATTATAGTTCGGAGTTTTTTATGATTCATAAAATTGTCGGAAAACAACATAACTCAAAACTTTGTTTTGTATGTGGATTAAAAAACAAATTTGGAATTAAAGCTCACTTTTATGTTACAGAACATAAAGAATTGATTGCCTTATTCACCCCACTCGAAGAGCATCAAAGTTATCCTGGTAGAATGCATGGTGGTATTGCTTCTGCTATACTAGATGAGACAATTGGCAGAGCAATATTGAATCATCATGAAGAAGAGATTTGGGGAGTAACAATTGAGTTAAATGTAAAATTCAAGAAACCAATTCCATTAAATGAAGAATTAAAAGTTATTGGAAGAATTACATCAGAGAACAATCGATTCTTCGAAGGTACGGGTGAAATAATTTTACCGAATGGCGATGTTGCTGCAACAGCATCAGGCAAATATCTTAAAGTGCCCTTAGAAAAAATAACAGAATTTGATAAAGAAGAAAATGAATGGAAAATAGTTGAATTAGAAACAGACCCGAAGACAATAGAAATATAAAACATCAAGTTGAATTTGATTTATAAATTTTAATTTTGTGCAGTGAGTTCTTTTTATGAAACTCATCTCAACCATTCTATGTGAAGTTGTGTTACAATTGAAAAGGAAATTTATTTTCTTGGGAATGATATTTAAACTTAATTTTAGTTATCTAACAATTGAGATTTTTTTAAAAAAAATAGAACACTGATATAACGGATTTTAACAGATTTTTCACAGATATTATAAATTACTTTTTAGATACCACAAAAAAGTAATAACAAATAAATTTTCTAAAAAATTGTAGTGCATGTGACTAATATTAATTTTTAAAATCTGTGTAAATCAGTAACTATCTGTGTTATCAGTGTGCTATATCTAATAGAATTTCTTTTTCATATTTCTAAAATCGGAACCACTATTCAACTTTTGTTAATGCTGGATAAGAAATAATAATAGAACCAAAAATCATAAACAATATTAAACCATTAATAAAAATTGCCAAAGGAGAACCAAAATGTTCAGCTAAGGTTCCTATCAATAAAGAACCAACTGGCATCAGTGCAAAAAAACTAAAGCTGTAAACTCCCATTATTCTTCCGCGATATTCTTCTGTTACAAGAGTTTGTGTTAATCCATTCGAAAGATTATTAATTGCTAAGATTGATGCACCAATCATCACCAAAAGAATTAAAGAAATAATTAATGTATGATTGAACGAAAACAAAATCATCAATAATGGCAGTGATAACATACCCAAGCTAAGAACTTTTCCTCTTGTAATATATTTATTTGAAGCAGCAATAAATAAAGAACATAAAACAGCGCCGATTCCCCTAAATGTTTGAAGTAATCCATTTGTTGCAGCATCACCATGTAAAATTTTAACAGCCCATGCTGGAAAGAGTGTCATCAAACTCAAACCAAACATGCTGGTAAATAATACAATTATCATTATAATCAAGATTAATTTTTGACTCTTTAGATATTTAATGCCATCAGTAAATTCTTTTAATGAAGATTTTTTTTCTACTTTTTTGATAACTGAATTAAGTTTCATTCTTAGCAAATTATAAATGACCGCAATAAAAGAAATTCCATTAATTGTAAAACACCAAGCAGGACCAAGAACAGCATATGTAACCCCTGCTATAGCAGGACCAATAGCAGCAGCAGTATGAAACATTGTTGAATTCAGAGCAATTGCATTAATTAAATCTTCTTTATCGACCAATTCATTTACAAATGCTTGTCTTGCAGGCGCATCGAAAGCATTTGCCACTCCTAAAAGAAATGCTAAAAGAATTATGTGCCATGGCTGAACAATATCTGCAAAAGTCAAAAATGCAAGAACAAATGCGAAGAGCATCATTACAATTTGTGTAACAACAATAATATTTCTTCTGGGGAATCTATCGGCAATTACACCGCCATACAACATAAATAACCAGGTTGGAATTCCACTTGCAAAACCAACATATCCAAGAAAAGCAGGTGAGTGAGTTAATTCATAAATAAAGAAAGCCTGAGCTGTCGACTGCATCCATGAGCCGAACAAAGAAATTATCTGTCCAGCAAACCACAATTTATAGTTAGGATATTTAAGTGCAGCAAAAGTATTTTTTATGCTGAATCTTGTTCTTAATTCTAAAAGTATTTTTTCTTCTTTCTGTAAAGGCATTGAATTGTATCTACAAAAAAATTACCATCAATTATATACTAAAGTTATATTGAACCCACCATGATTGTCACATACGATTTCTTGATGTTATCAGCGGTTCAACCAATTTCATAATTTACTTAAAGAACTATATCTGTTTATCCAAAATTTTTGCCACATCTTTTGCAAAGTAAGTTAATATCATATCGGCACCGGCTCTTTTAATTGCAGTCAATGATTCCATCATCACACGTTCTTCATCTATCCAACCTAATTTAGCAGCTGCTTTAATCATAGCATACTCACCGCTCACCTGATAAGCAGCAGTTGGCATTCCAAATTTTTCTTTCACGCGCCAGATAATATCGAGATAAGGACCAGCAGGTTTAACCATGATAATATCTGCGCCTTCTTCAATATCTGATTCTGCCTCTCTTAAAGCCTCGAGTGCATTTGCAACATCCATTTGATGAGAACGACGGTCACCAAATGCTGGAGCAGATTCTGCAGCATCTCTAAATGGTCCATAAAATCCAGAAGCATACTTTACAGCATAACTTAAAATTGGAACTTCAATAAAACCATGTTCATCAAGAATTTTTCTAATAGCTGCAACTCTTCCATCCATCATATCTGAAGGAGCAACAATATCGGCACCAGCCTGAGCGTGAGTCAATGCTTCTTTTGCCAGTAATTCAACAGTTTCGTCATTCAAAATTTTTTCGCCATTCAAAATACCACAATGACCATGTGAAGTATATTCACACATACATACATCTGTAATAACTAAAAGATTTTTTACTTCCTTCTTAATTGCACGGACAGCTTTTTGAATAATTCCATTAGGGTCATAAGCTTCGGAGCCTAATTCATCTTTATGCTCAGGAATCCCAAAAAGTATAACAGCCGGAATTCCCATCTGCTCAACTTCTTTACATTCTTCTACCAAAACATCTATTGACATTTGATAAACATTCGGCATTGAACGAACTTCCTTTTTAATACCGCTGCCCGGGACTACAAATAATGGATAGATTAAATCATCTTTGCTAAGTTGAGTTTCTCGCACCATATCGCGGATGACAGGATTATATCTCAATCTTCTTAAACGTTTTGTTGGATAAGTTGCCATAGCTTCTCCTTTTGACTAAAGAATGTTGAATTCTTTTTATACATTTTTTACGAAAGAACATAGTAAAATATTCAACGACATTATATTAAAAATTTGCCGCACCAAATTTAGCAATAATTTGACCATTTCGTTATATTGAATTATTCATCAAAATAATTATTAAAAAATGGCAGAGAAATCTAAACTCTGGTACTTAGAAAATTTTAATCTCTTTAGTAATCTCAAAAAAGATCAAATGATGGAATTGGGCCGGTTAATCACAGATAAGGAAATGAAAGGCAACGAACCTATATATTTTGCTGATGAACCTTCTAAGACAATCTACTTTCTTAAAACCGGCAGAGTAAAGATTACAAAGTATCTTTCTGATGGAAGCGAAAAAATTATCGCTATTATTAATCCAGGCGAAATATTTGGTGAGATGGCTTATTTGGACGAGGGGAAAAGAACTGATTATGCTGTAACCCTTGAGCCGTCGTTAATTTGTGCAATTAATAAAAACGACCTCGCAAAATTCATTGAGCAAAATCCTGAACTGAATATTAGATTAAACAAAATATTGGGATTAAAACTCAGAAGTTTTTCAGAAAGGATTGAAGATCTTATCTTCAAAGATGCCGATCAAAGGATTGCCTCTTTTTTAGTGCGTTATATTGAAAAAAATGGTAAAAAAATTGGTGACAAAATATTCGTAAAACCTTTCTTAAAACATAAGGATATTGGTGAACTCACTGCCTGCTCTCGCCAAACGGTTAATTACTTCCTGACCAATCTTAGAAAAAAAGGTATAATTGATTTCGACAGAAATAAACTTATTGTCAATAACTTAGACGAATTAAAAAAAATTGTTTCTTGACTAATGTCCGAAATTTGACAAAACTTATTTTCGATTGACATTATTTTTGTATTAAAAAAATCAATGATTCTTACATTAATAATATCAGACAATTGCGATGCCTGTGAACGTGCGAAAAAAGTTATTGAAAAGATTCGCAACACCCATCCCAAAATAACTACTGAAACTATACACATTGATTCATATAAAGGGAAAAAAGTTACAATAACACCAGCGTTGTTTATAGATCAAATGTTATTTTGTTATGGTGATATTGATGAAATAAGTTTATCAAAAAAATTAAATTGAGGTGCTTGTGCCCTTTATTAAAGTTATTGATGAAGGAAATGCCGAGGGAAAATTAAAAGATGTTTATGAAGAAATTATTAAATCCCGCGGTAAACTTTCAAACATAATGAAAATTCACAGCCTGAATTTAGATGCAATGATTAAGCACATGGAATTATATAAAACCATTATGTTCGGTAAATCTAATCTTTCACGGGAAGTAAAAGAAATGATTGCGGTTGTTGTTTCAGTTGCTAATAAATGTGATTACTGCATTAATCATCATGCAGAGGCACTTAATTTTTATTGGAAGAATAAAGAAAAATTAAATCAGTTTATTATTGATTTCAGAAGCGTTGAGTTTGAACCAAAAGTAAAATTATTGCTCGAATATGCGTATGAACTTACCATTACTCCGAAAAATATATCACTAGCCACAATTAGCAGTCTGCGCTCATCAGGCTGGAACGATGAAGATATACTGTTAGCAAACTTAATAATCAGCTATTTCAATTTTGTCAACAGAATTGCTCTAGGACTAGGTGTTGAATTCAGCGAAGATGAAATTAAAGGTTATAAGTATTAAACAGGCAATCCCAAGAATATATTACCATTCATTAAATTCTCTTGCAATTTCCAAAAGAATATTTCCTTTAAGCCTAACTTTATAATCCGGGTTCACATATTCAAATTGAATAACCCCTTTATCATCAATAATAAATACGCTTGGAACCGGGAGGATATGATGTGTTTCACCAGAGCTTGCTTCTAAATCCATACCATAGCTTTTTAGTTTATTTAAGTAATCATCATCTACTTTAAAAGCTATACCGAATTCTTTCACTGCATTTGCTTTGCTGTCTGAATACAATTCGTATTTCATATTGTATTTATCGAGTGTAGCTCTAAGATTTTCCGGACTATCCATACATACAGCAATTATTTTGTACCCGAGTTTTAGCAAGTCATCTTCAACTTTTTGTAATTCGCTGAAGTGCATATTACAATACGGGCACCAACCACCTCTGTAAAATATTACAATTGATTTTTGTCTTTTTATTACTTCTTTAATGTCAACTTCTTTTCCTTCTATTGTTTTAATAATTGCACTCGGAATTTCTGCACCAATTTTAATTGGGCAAATATCTTCTGATGATTTAGCTACTTTGTTTTCTTCTTTTGCCATAATTTCACCTGTATAAAATTGTTGTAAGATTAATAGAATTGTTAATAAAAAAATTGTTTTCATTTTACACTCATTTAATTTTTACAAATCAATTTTTCTGTATGAGAGGATTTCATAATCCCTGTCTTCAAACGGTTCTCTGAAATTTTCGTTGACATAATTTTTTATCCATTCATCTCTTTTATCAAATAGCTCAAAGATCTCATCTCTATAACTTTTGAAAATATAATTCACAAACTCAATAATTCTTTTGTCATGGAATAAGGAAGGAGCTACGTAGAAGTTGTCTGCTAATTTTTTTAGAATATCAGCTTTAACATATTTATCGCCTGTTACCCATCGATTTACGGTAGCAAGTGCTATTGGTTTTCCATCTTCACTCATAGAAATTAAAATAAGATGAACTAATTCACCATTCTCGTCCAAAGCAAATGTATGAAAATGACCATACTCATTTGGTCTATGAATATGAAAAAATAATTGACAGCCGCTTACTTCATCTTTTATTCCTTCATCTGTTGGATAATGTGAATACGGGTCAAATTTATACTTTCTGCCATTCATAATTTTTTTAACAATATTTGAGCCTTCTTTCCGAAGGCTCATAATAATTTCAGCAATTAATTTTATAAACTTATCAGCAGAAGAATTTATCTCGGAGATTATCTCTGCGGCTTTTGCCTTAGATTGTAAAAGCAGAAAAGTCAGCAATGTGCCGGCTTTAATAAATTCTCTTCGTTTCATCATTTTACTTTCGATAAAATCATTGAACAAACTTGATCGTGCATATTTTTTAAATCGGGGTCAACCTTCGAGAAATTCATTTTTTGGTCAAGTTTTGGTTTGACTTCTGCTAACGATTCTTTTGTTGGATTATTAAAATGTTCACCCATTAGTAGCTTCATTTGTGCTGCTGCATGATTTTCAACTTCTTCGGGAGTTAAGTTTTTCCCTAAAATTTGAGCTCCTCTTTTTAATGTTTCGCCATGAATTGCAACGAAACAGCCGAGCAAAGCATCTCGAGCTTCGAGTGGAGAAATTTCAGAAGCACTTTGTGCTTTTTCTAATTGTTCTAATGTTTTAACCATTTGATAACTCCTCGTTTATTTTTCAAAATGATTTACTTTTTCTTTTGAGCACAAGGATTGCAAGGATTATTCTTTTTATCAACCTTTTTTACAGCACAAGGATTACATGGATTATTTTTCATATCTTGTTTTTTTACACCGCAAGGGCTGCATTTATTTTCAGCTTTATTAGGTCCGCAAGTACCACAAGGATTATTAGAACTGATTACATCACTGGCAACAAAATGAACCGTGATTTTAACTTCATCATTTAATTTACCCGTAACCATCGAAGGAATTTTTATATCATAATCTGAAAGCTTAATGCTAAATTCAGCATTAGCTACTAATAAATTACCAGGCATCTTAGCTTTGGTCTTTTCGCTTTCCTTGAAGTAAGTTAATGCAGCTGGAACCTCTATATCTTTAGTAAAGCCATGAACAGTGAATTTACCTATTAGAGTTGCTTTGATTCTTTCCCCATCATTTAATTTTTTTGATGTTGGATTTTTTATACCTTTCAATTGAAATTCTGCATATGGATATTTAGCAGCATTAAGCCACATTTCACTTCTTAAATGCTCATCCCTTAAATCAATTCCAGTTTTAATATTGCTGACTGCAACTCTAACTTTACCCATTGGTTTTTGAGTTACATCGTTTGTGTTAATCATCACAGTGGCTTCTAATCCGCTAACGAGTCCAACTATTTTTTCTAAGGGTGCATCAGAAATAAACTGAGCTTGATTTCTTTCGTCTTTTGAATCGACAGAAAATGTTTGGGCAATTAGATTTATTCCTAAAAATAATATTAAGATTATGAGCTGTTTTATTTTTATTTTCATTATGAACTCCTTTTTTGTTATAAGTGTTGTTTAATTTTTAAAGTAAACTTAAAGCAAGGGGCAATGGAGTTCTGTCAAGAATTTGACAAAATAATGTATTTTTCATAAAAAGTACTGACTGCAAAAAAACTCTTGACTCCGTACCATACTACGCATATTATATTTGTATAGAAGTTAAAAGGGAATTTGAAAAATGGCTGAATATTTTGTTGGACAAATAGCAAAACAAGTTGGTGTAAATGTCGAAACCATCCGTTATTATGAAAGATTAAAATTACTTCCCAAACCGAAAAGAAGAGAATCGCGTTACAGAGTTTATGACGAAACAGATTTGAAACGGCTGCTTTTCATTAAGCGGGCTAAGGAACTTGGTTTTACATTAAAAGAAATAAAAGAATTATTAGAACTAAAAATAGAATCAACGGCAACATGCGGCGATATTAAACATTTAGCTGAAAGTAAATTGCAAGATGTTGAAAAAAGAATTAATGATTTAAAAAATATTAAAAGAGTATTAGTTAAATTGATAAATCAATGCGCCTGTGAACAGTTGTCAAGTGATAAATGCCCTATTTTGGAAGTGATTGACAATATAAAACTAACATAGAAAGGAGGTTATTAGATATGAAACGAAAAATATTGATAATCCTTGCGCCGTTGGGATTTACTTTAGGTGGATATATTTATGCAAATTCAAATTCTGATTATAATGATTGTCCATTTAAAGGTACTCCTGATTGTCCAGAATATCCATTATGCTGCAAGTGATATTCGGTTTATAAGAGAGGGACTGCAATTAACAAAGTCCCTCTACTTTTTAACTATGAACAAGGAGGCATTAAAATGAAATTAAATAAATTTTCCCGGAACAGTGCAATTGTTACCGCATTGTTGGCATCACTTTGCTGCATTACGCCTGTATTAGCAGTATTGGGTGGGTTAAGTAGTATAGTATCTACGTTCTCATTTCTCGAACCTTTCCGTCCTTATTTTATTGCAATTACAATACTAATTCTTGGTTTTGCTTTTTATAATGCGTACAAACCAAAAAAGAAAAATGATATTGACTGTGCGTGCGAGGACGAAACAAGCGATAAAAAAGTAAGCTTCATAAATTCAAAAAAGTTTTTATGGATTATTACTGCCGTAAGCACATTGTTAATAACATTTCCATATTACTCAAAAGCTTTGTTCCCTTCCGGCAAAGGAAATGTTTCAATTGTACAATCAAATAATATTGTAAAAGCTAAGCTTACTATTGAAGGAATGAGCTGCATTTCTTGTGAAAAATCTGTTGACTATGCACTTAAGTCAGAAATTGGTGTTATTAGCGCCACTTCATCTTATAAAACCGGTATTGTTTATGTTGAATATGATAATACAAAAGTTAATTTAGAGCAGCTTAAAAACGCAGTTGAAGAAAAAGTTGGATATAAAGTAAAAAACATAGAACAAACAAAAAAATAAAAACTTAGTGCGACTTTGTGATGAACTTTGTGTGCCTTTGTGGTAAAGCTTAACCACGAAGGAACTCGAAGGGTTTCACAAAGGAACACAAGGGGAAAAATATTATGACCATACAAACACTAAAATTAAAAATCAGCGGAATGACTTGCGAGCATTGCGCAAAAACAATTGAAAAGAGAGTATCCGCAATTAATGGCATAATAAAGAAATCAATAAGTTATCCGGAGAAAACAGGTGAATTCCAATTCGATGCTGAAAAAACTTCTGCAAGTGAAATTATAACTGCTATAAATTCCATCGGTAATTATAAGGTTATTGATGAGATTAAGGATATGAAAGAAAACACATCGAAATATGATTTAATCATTATCGGTGGCGGGTCTGCTGCTTTTTCTGCCGCTATTAAAGCAAGTGAACTTGGTAAAAAAGTTTTGATGATAAATGACGGTCTTCCTATTGGCGGCACTTGTGTTAATGTAGGCTGCGTACCATCGAAAACTCTGATTAGAACTGCTGAACAAGTTCACATTGCTAATCATCCAAATTTTTCCGGTATAAAACCCGGCAATAGTAAAATTAATTTTAAGGAAATAGTCCGACAAAAGTCTGAATTGGTTGAAAGGTTAAGACAGCATAAGTATATCGATGTTCTAAAGGATGATTTGAATGTAACTATATTAAAATCATTTGCTAAGTTACTTGATAAAAACACAGTAGAAACTGATAACAAAAAATTTACAGCAGAAAATATTCTAATAGCTACCGGATCGTCCACCTTTATTCCAAATTTGCCTGGATTAAATGAAACCGGCTATTTAACAAATGAAACACTTTATGAATTACAAGAACTGCCAGAACACCTAATTGTTATTGGCGGAAGATATATTGCCTTAGAGAATGCGCAGTTGTTTGCACGATTAGGTTCTAAAGTTACCATTCTTCAAAGGTCTAATAGAATACTTCCCGACGAGATGCCGGATATTACTGAAACATTGAAAGAATATTTGGAAGAGGAGGGAATAAAAATTAAAACGGGAGTAAAAATAAAATCAATTAATAAGAAAAATGGGAAAATTACAATTAACGCTTTTGTGAAAGATGAAGATGAGGTCATTGAAGGCACACATATTTTTATAGCAACTGGTAGAAAAGGAAACACAAAAGGCTTAGGATTAGAAGAATTGGGAATTGAACTTCATAAAAATAGTTTTATCAAGACAAATGAATTTTTACAAACATCAATTCCAAATATTTATGCTGCGGGCGATGTTACTGGTGAATATTTGTTTGTCTATTCCGCAGCTTATGAAGGATCGCTTGCCGTTCAAAATATGTTTGGAGAAAATCAAACTAAAAAGGATTATTCCGTTTTCCCCTGGGTTATTTTCACTGATCCACAAGTTGCAGGAGTTGGAATGGATGAAAATTTAGCCTACGAAAATAAAATTGATTATGAAGTATCAACAATTCAGCTTAAAGATGTTCCTCGTTCTCTTGCGGCTCGCAACACAAAAGGATTTATAAAACTTATCCGCAATAAAGAAAATGATAAACTGATTGGTGCAAGAATCTTAGCTTCTGAAGGTTCTGAACTGCTGATGGAAATTTCTTTGGCAATCAAATATGGAATTACCGTAAAAGAGTTGAAGCAAATGTTTCATCCATATTTAACTTTGTCTGAAGGGATAAAATTGGCAGCAATTAGTTTCGAGAAAGATGTAAATAAACTTAGCTGCTGCGCTGTGTAAAAGTGGTTAAGTTATATTAAAACCGTTAAGTAGAAGCTGAGATTCTTAGTGGTTTTCTGTGATATCCGGGGCTGTCTAAAAAAGTAATTTTTCAATTAAATAATCTGCGAAAATCAATTAAACCCTGCCTGCGCAGGCAGGTCTGTGTTGTCTGCGTGCTATTTTTTTAAAAAATATTACTTTTTAGACAACCCCGTTTGTGGCTCTCTGTGTAATTTATTTTTTCTACACGAAGAACCACTGAGTTTTTCACTGAGAACCTCAGAGTATTTAATTAAAGATAAAGACTAAAAAATTACAATTATTATTAACCCAGTAAGAGGTAGAATTATTTATCCATCTGAAATTAAAAGTCTGAAGGAATGACATTATTATTTTGTTTCTCGCAAAGGCGCCAAACCGCTAAATTTCTTTGCGGCTTTACGTAAAATAATTTAACCAAATACTCCACACTAAGGATTTCACAAAGTCACACAAAGTATAAATCTTTATGTCCCTTTGTGTTGA
>JARYLX010000229.1 GCA_029907415.1 Melioribacter sp. | reverse complement strand
CAGAAGAAAGGTAAATGTGATAATTACAAAAAAGGGCTTAGAATTACTCAAAGAGATAGATAAATTAAATGATGATTTTGACAGCATATTTAAGCATATAAATAAAAAAGAGGCTAAAATTATTAACGACCTTCTTGATAAAATGCGAGGTTAAAAAAATTCGAACTTCATTTAGGCAGATTTAATAGAACCGCAGAGTTAGAAATGATTTATGAATATTCATTATAACCCTGCGGTTTTTTATTTATTCAAATTATATTTTACAGAGTTTGCTATAAAAGTAAAAAATTTTTGTTATTAACTTTACAAACAAAAACAGGGGCTACTATTTTGTATTACTGTTAAAGCTTTCTTTTTCAAATCTTTCTGAGTTTAGTTTTTTTACAAAAGATTCTTCACTTCATTAAGAATGATTTTTTATTCTTTAAAATTTCATAGCTTATTTAATTCTCTTCCTTTTCTTCAATAAAGTGATAGATATCTAGAATCCATATAGCGAAATAAACAGGTTTATTACCGCACAGTTGTTTTATAAATTATAATAAGGAAATACTAACTTTTATTTTCTTAATAAATCTTTCAATTGATTAATTTCATGTTACACATAATTATTTTCAAGAGAACATTGCTTTCCGTAATGATTTTTCTATTGCACTTTTAAAGTTGCTAAGATTTACCGGTTTTTGAAAAATAAATTCTATACCGAGACTTCTATATTCTTCTTCTATTGACTTGTTTATATCACTGCTTAAGACAATAACAGGTGGACGAAATTTCAAATCAGAAATTAAAAGTTGTTTTACCAAATCATATCCACTCATAACAGGCATTTTATGGTCTGTTATAACAAGTGCAGGTGAATGCTGCTTTATAATTTCAAGTGCTTGTTTTCCATTTTCTGCTTCCAGAATTGAATAACCCGAAATTAAACTCTTTATCAATTTAGAATAAAGTATTCTATCATATCGAATATCATCGACAAGTAAAATTGAAGTTGAAGAAACAGGAATTGTAAAAATAAATTTCGAACCTTTGCCGTATTCACTTTCAACATGAATTTCACCGCCATGTTTTTGAATAATTTCGTGTACCAGTGATAAACCAAGCCCGCTGCCCTTTTCTCCTGCTGTTCCTGTTGTTGTAAATTTAGCATCAACTTTGAAAAGCTTTGGCAAATCTTCTTTTTTTATTCCAATTCCATTATCCTCAACAACAAATTGAACATTTCTTTTAACAACATCAGCTTTTGCAGAAACGACAATTTTTCCTCCCGGCTTTGTAAACTTTATCGAATTGGAAATCAAATTGCTAAAAGCCTGGATAAGCAAATTTTCATCTGCATGAATAAATAAATCATTTTCAACTTCTGAAATAAGCTGAATATTTTTTTGTAATGCAGCACCTGACAAAATTTGAATTGTCTTATCAATCAACAACTTTGCATTTATTTTTTGTGGCTCAAATTTTATTCTTCCTGTTTGAAGTCTTGTCCAATCAAGCAATGCATTTACCAGACTCAGCATACTCTTTGCCGATTCCTGAATAAATTCGATATACTGCCTTTGCTTTTCGGGTGAAAGGTCTTTCTCATTTAACAAGAAATCTGTAAAGCCCAGTATCGAACTGAAAGGAGTTCTAAGATCATGTGAAATTATTGAAATAAATCTGTCCTTTGCTTCGTTTAATTCTTTTAATTCCTGTGCAGATTTTTTTAATTCTTCTTCAGCTTTTTTGGATAGAGTAACATCACTTACAATCCCAAAGATTTTTTGAATTTCTCCTTTTGAATCTCGTTGAACATTAATTTTATTTTCAATCCAGATGATATTGCCAAGAGAATCAATTATTCTGTATTCAAGAGTTTCAGAATTTCTTGCAGTATCATTGTAGAATCTATTGAGTTTTTCTATTGTTTCATTCACATCATCAGGATGAATAATCTTTCTCCACAGCATTGGGTCATTTAAAAAAGATTCGGGTGAATATCCTGTAATTTTTTTAATTGCAGGTGTATAAAAAACTTCCTTCAGTTTGCCATCAATTCTTTCTGCAGTCCAGAAACTCTCATTAATATTTTCATAAATACTTCTATATCTTTCCTCTGATAACTGTAAAGCTTCTTTTGATTTTTTTTCTTCTGTTATATCACGCAGAATCCACACAATGAATTTTTCATTTTCTACTTCATAAGAGGAAACAGAATTTTCTAATTCTATAATTGAATTATTTTTTGTAATTCCTGTAAATGATAATCTCGTTGATGTTATTTTCCCTTCTTCCAGTTCTTGAATTAATTTTGCAACTTTTACAATGCTGTTGTTTTCAACAAAATTTAGCGGGTCATGACCAATTACTTCGCTTGCACTTTTGTATCCGAACATTTTAACAAAAGAATCATTAACAAGAAAAATTTTTCTTTTGCTTATCAAAGCAATTCCATCGAGTGAGGCTTCGAATATCGAGCGAATAAGCAGAAGGTCCTTTTCAAATTCTTTCTTTTGAGTTATATCTGTTAAAATTACATTGTAATACAAAGGAGAATTTGATTCATCACGAACAACTGAAAAACTTGCGAGTGTGTAAATTGTCTGCCGATTTTTTGTAATCAGCGGGAGTTCAATTGACTGGATAACATCATTCTTTACATCGTTGAGATTAAATCCGACATTCATTAAATAATATGAATCTATCAAATCTATGAAGAATAATTTTTTGATTTCTTCTTCTGTATAATTAAAAACCTCAAGCAAATATGGGTTTGCATAAATTATTTTTCCTGTTAAATCAAGTATACAAATAAATTCGTGTGAATTGATTACAATGTTTCTAAATCTTTCTTCTGACCTTCGTAAGTCTTCTTCTAATTTTGCTTTCTGCGTTATATTCGTGCAGAGAAGAATGTAACTTTCTTCTTCTTTTTCCTTCAATATTCCAATTCTTATTGAATAAAATTCAGAAATGCTTTCATCTTCTCCTATTTTAATTACTGTTTCTTTGAATTTATTTTCTTTGAGTTCCTGTTCAAGTTTTTTTAGGAAATCTTCATTGAGTTCGGGAAATATTTTCCAAATTGGTTTACCATAAACTTCGCTTCTTGTAAGACCAAATAATTTTGCAGAACCTTCATTCCAGAAAAATATTTTTCCGTCTTTTTTAATACCTATTAAACCATCTATAAAATTTGATGAGATAAATTCATATCTCTTTAACTCATTAATTTCTTCATCTACATCTCGATTTTCATAAACATTTTTTGAGATTAATACTATAAATATTTCGTCTGCAGTGTCTTCTGAACCGAGAGGAACAATTGCTAAATTTAACTTTTGTTCTATCGAATCTTTCAGAAATGGAATTTCTGTCCATATAGTTTTTTTTGTTTGTGCTGATTGCTCAATTAATTTTTTAAACAGCAGGCCTGAAAGTTTTTTAGGCTTTTTTCCATAAACAGTTGTTTCTAATTCCAGCAGAAAATTATACTTATCAAATACTTCTTCAGATGAAAACTTTATTTCACCTGTTTTATTTACTACAAAAACTGCTTCGCTAATTTTTGAAAGAAAGTTCAGAAAATTCTGTGAATCTGTTAGAGAAATTTTTTCTTGTGAAGATGGATATTTTATATCTTCAAGAATTAAAATGCCTCCTTCAAATTGATTATCAACAACAATTGGAACGCATTTTAGAAGAACAGAAATTTTATCACCGGAAATTGTTTTTAATTCAGCTAATTCTTTTTCAAATGAAACAAAGTTTTTTAATTCTATCAAATCTTTTCTTAAGTCAAGATTTTCAAAAATTCTGTACTCATAAATACTTTTGCCAATTAAAATTTCAGGGGAAGATTCTACAACTCCTGCAAATTTGAAAAAGTTGTTATTTATAAACTCAACTCTGTAATCTTTAGAAAAAATCAATATACCTACAGGAGCGAATTCTAAAATATCTTTAAAACCAAATTTTGTTTTTGTATTAAACGATTTTTCAGATGACATATTCATAAGTATATTATCAATAAACTTAACTACAATTTATGAAATAGAAGTTAGAAATTCATGGTATTAAATAGATACTGTTCATAAAGAAAAAATGTATTTTTTGTGCTTTTACTGATTAAAACAAAAACCCATCACAAAATTTATGCAGTTATAAAAATTTTATCCTTTTTCTCACAAAATTTTTTCAATGAACAAACTTTTGCATTATAACTATTGGTTATGATTTATAAGTGTTTTATTTTTTCAATACAATAATATATCATTACACAATTTTAGGTGTTATATGAAAAAATCATTTCTAAGTCTTTCAGTAATATTTTTTCTCTTTACATTTTTCATCTCAATTAATGCACAAATTAAATTAGATACTGTAAAAGCACAGCGTTTTGATACCGGCAAAATGTGGTCGTTCGATTATCCGCCGGTTGATTATATCAAAACAACATATGGAATTGATGTTGACGAAGAATGGTTTGAGGATGTTCGTCTATCTGCACTCAGATTATCAAATTGCACAGCATCATTTGTTTCTGAAGATGGTTTGATAATGACAAATCATCATTGTGCTCGTGGAATTTTAGAACGTCTTTCAAAAGAAGGCGAGGATTTAGTCAAGGATGGTTTTTATGCTAAAACTCTGGAAGAAGAAAGAAAGATTCCAAATTATTATGCTGACCAGCTTATTTTAATCAAAGATGTAACAGAAGAAGTTAAAAAAGCTGCAGAAACCGGCTCAACCCCTGAAGAAAAAGCAAAGAATAAAGAAGGAAAAATTAAAGAACTCACAGAAAATTTAACAAAAGAGACTG
>JARYLX010000228.1 GCA_029907415.1 Melioribacter sp. | reverse complement strand
ATTGATTAATTTTGACAAAATTATTTCGAATTTTCGGTGACGAAGAGTGTTTACAACTTAACAAATTAATTTATATCAAGCAATTACTTTTGAAAAAAATAAAAAAATTATTCAATTGTTTTATTGTAATTTTACACGCAAAATAAAAAATCATTTTTAAAGAAAAAGATTGATTTTTAATAAAATTCTATTTTTAATAGAACAAAAAAATTCAGGTGGTAGAAATGTTATCATTCATAAAAAAAATTTTCAATGACAAAGAGACAAACGATTCTGTCAATCAAGAACAGAAAATTCAAATAGTAACTGCAGCTCTCTTTTTGGAAATTGCAAAATCTGATAATCATTTTTCAAAAGAAGAATATATTCTTTTCAGAAAAATTTTAAAAGAAATGTTTAATCTAAATGATGAACAGCTTCATGAACTTATTGATATAGCAGAAGAAAGGATTATAAAAAGTGTGAGTTTATATGAATTTACAGATATAATTAATAATCATTTTAATAATGATGAAAAATTCGAACTAGTAAAAAATCTATGGAAATTAATTTATGCAGATAATGTATTGAATAAATACGAGGAACATTTAATCAGAATAATTTCAAATAATCTCAAACTCAATCACCGTGATATGATTGCAGCAAAGATGTCTGCAAAAAATGAAAATGAAAGTTAATTCATATTTATTGTAGAGCGAAAAATATTATTTCGCTCTACAATAGTTAATCACATTTTAAAAAATCAAATAGAATGTATAATAAAATAATCCACTTGTAATTGCGCCTGTTAAAGTAAAACCAACATATAAAAGAAATACTTTTCTATTTGCAAGATTCCATACAGCAGCCATAGCTGGAATAGTAGTAGTTGGACCTGATATTAAAAAAGCCAGGGCAGCAGCTGGAGCCATACCTTGAATTAATAAACCTCCTACTAAGGCTAACGCAGGCATAGTGCTCGTGTAAATCGGAACACCCATTAATGCAGCAAGTATTATTGATAAAAATTGGTTTTTCCCTAACAACAACTTTACTAATTCTGATGGAACATAAAATACAATCAAAGCTTCGAGAAAGTAGGCAAGTGCCATAAACTTTAAAACCATAATTGCTGCACTGTAAGCTTCTTTACTTAATTTGCTTAAGAATTTATGTTTGTTAAAACTTTTTTTATTTGAGCTGTCACAGCATGCTAAATTATTGTCTTTTTTATCATCTCCTTTTTGTGAACCTCCACAACAAGTTGATTCAGATTTACTGCTTTCTACTTTTTCATTTTTTCCTGGTTTACTATAACAAACAGATTCTGAATTGTTGTCATCTTTTACTATTTTTTCTTCAGTTGAATTATTTGAACATACACAATTATTTCCACTTATATTTATTTCTGAACTTGCTAATAAATTATTCATTTTAATTTTGGAATCATTTTTATTCATATCACTTTGAAATGACTTAGTTGAAGAACTACAACAAGTTGAATTTATATCAGCACCAGCTACATTTACTATCTCTAATTTTGGTGATAATATTTTTATTATCAAACTTTTTCCATAGGAATAAATTTCCACAACTATTTCTTTTATAATTGCTAAATTACTTCTTGAACTGTTTGAGTGAGCTTTTAACGTATCTTCATTTGTAATCCAGTTTTTCTTAACAAGATAATGAGTAATAAAACCTGCAGAAAGACTCATCATAAAAGTTGATGCTAATCTCCATACTGCTAAATTCCAGCCCAGTGTTGTAACACTTAAGAAAAACATTTCAGGATCCATTGATGGCGAAGCAAGCCAGAACGACATTACTGGAGCTAAAGGAACTCCACCAATAAGCAACGATGCAATTATTGGAATAACAGAACATGAACAAAATGGACTAAATGCGCCAACTATTGTTGCTAAAAATATTGCAATCAGCGGTCTTGTATTAAATGCTTTGTTAATATATTTTGAAGCACCCGACATTCTAATTGTTACAGCTACTGGAATGGTAATCAGCAAATAGGGCCAAACTCTAATTAAATGTTCGAATATAAAATTGAAAATTTTGAAAAGTTCATTAATCATGGCAGCATCTCCTATCTAATAATTTAGATTTCTAAATCAATAGACGGAGATTTATTTGGAAGGATGCAAATTTTTTGCGGGCTGTTCAGGATGAAGATGACAACAGCAACAATGAATTTCGTGATAATCGATTATAGTTCCATACTTATCAAAATCAAAATGACAGCATTGCATCAAAAGTTCTTTTAATATTTTTCTGCCTCGTTGTACCCTCGATTTTGCATTTGATAATGAAATCTCAAGTCTTTCAGCCATTTGTCTTTGAGTTAGTCCTTCATATTCTATCAACTTAATGGCTTCTTTATAAATACCCGGTAGCTGGTCAATAAATTCTTTCAATCCTTTTGCAATTCTTTTATGGGGATTTTCTTCGATGAACTTTAATACACCTTCTTCATTACCTTTATTAACTGCATTATTGTCCTCTTCAAAGCTTATCACTTCTTTTTCAGTTTTATTTGAACGATAATAATCAATTATTGTGTTTCGAGTTATTTGATATATCCAGCTTTCCAATTTTTCTGAATTCTTGAGTGTTACAATGTTATTATGAATTTTTATAAATACTTCATGAAGTATATCATTAATTTCGATTTGATTGCTGACCCTCTTGCCAATAAACAGCTTAAGTTTCTTACTAAACTTTTTATAAAGTTCTTCTGTAGTCATTATAATTTTTTCCGTAACATTAAAATTATTTATAATTAAGTGACTTTGAAAAATAAATGTCAGAAAAAAATTATTTAAAATAAATAATAATTACTAATCTTCTCACTATGATTTCATATCAAATTTACAGTAAGTCAGTAGCTTTATAAAGCATTATAAACTTTTAATTTCTTTGTGGACTCATCGTTCATAACAGTTTTATTAAAGTCCATTTACACAAATTATTTTACAGTCTCTTTTTTGCTTTTGATTTGAATAATCAATTATTCGGGAATACCTCTTTCGATGATATTTGACTTTTACACAATTTTAAGAACATTATTACAAAGGCTCGAATATTTTCGAGCCTTTTACTTAATGAGCATCAATTTTATACTTTTGTTAAACTTATTTGCTCTTATTGTGCATATATATATTCCACTTGACAGTTCACTACCGTTAAATTCTAATTTGTAATATCCAGCTTCTTTTATTTCCTCTATCAGTTCTTTTACCTCTCTTCCCAGCATATCATATACCTTTATTGTAACTATACTCTTTTCCGGCAATTGATAACTTATTGTTGTGCTTGGATTAAATGGATTAGGATATACTTCCATGGAATATTCTACCGGCTTACTTTCTCCTCCTTTCTTAAACAATGCTTCAGCTCCATATACCGATTCATAATTCGGGTCGGAATATGTCCCCTCTACTGAATAATATGCTCGAACATCATACATCAATAAATCATCAGTATAACTCGATGTTAATACATAATCATAATCTACATATCTTCCAACCCCTCTTCCTACTGTCCCGATTAATCTCTCCGAGCCTACTACTCCATTATGTTTTACTTTCCTCCATATCTGATACTGGGTTACATTCACATTGGGATTATCAGTCCAGTATATCTCTATTGGTGCTCCTACTAGACTTCCAAAATGAATATTCTCTCCATTATTTGTCGGTTTCCCTCTATAATTTGCTGTAATTTGATTATGTGTATTTATTGTAAATGTTTTTGACAATGATGTCGAACCATCACTCCAATTTGTAAATGTATAATCAATTCCATTTATATGATAATAATATTGTGCTTCTGCTGTTATTGTATTGCCTTCTACTACTTGAAATTGTGTTGTGGGAGAATTGTATTGTGTCCCATTTACTTTTATTGTTCCGCTATTGCCCACACCAACAAAATTATTCTGGAAAGTGACATTGCAGAGTTTTTTAAGATCAGCAACTAACGTTGCACCATTATCGTTAATTGTAACCGTATATGAATAATTACGAGATGTTGCATTGTTTATAGGATTATTATTTATCTTCCAATTACTTTTATTAATTTCATTAGAGTTCCATATTCTATAATAACCTTGACCATCATTTTGATCTATAGCTCCTACTTATACATTTTGATTTACTAATTTAATAACACTTGAACCTGATTGTACAGTTGAACCTTCGAGGTTAATTATACCTCCTGAAAAATTATTTGCTGCATATAACTTATATTTAACATAAAATACATTTGTAACCGAAGCTGTTTTTACAAAACCTTCTAATTCATTAAAAAACTCATATAATTCCATTGTCCAAGAATATGTTCCAGAGGGTAAATCAAAATATTCAGGGAACGATCCTCGATTAGTTCCTTTTATATTAGCTTCATAATCTTTTATTCCTGTTTTAAGTTTTGCATAAGCAGCATAAGAATAAGGATATGATGTTAAAGCCCAAGTCCAATATAAGTTTATTCTTGCTGTTGAACTTGTCCCCGGACATATATAAACATCACCATAATGAGGTTCAAAAGAAATATATTGTGCTTTTAATTTTTCCGAACCTAAAGTTAAAAGAATTGCTGTAAAGAATAATACAATATTTTTTTTCATTTTTTCCTCCACAGTTTAAAAAGTTAAAAAAAATTAATACTATTGGAATGCAAATAAAAAATGCCTATGCTAAGCAAAGGTTTAGGTGAGCAGCCTAATTTTTATTTGCGTTTGTGAGAGGGTGCGGCAATCACCCTCTCATTATTTTTTTGCTCAATCCTCCTACTTTAATTGTCCATGAATTATATTATTTTTACCATTGAT
>JARYLX010000227.1 GCA_029907415.1 Melioribacter sp. | reverse complement strand
CGTGAAGTTGCTAAATTGATTAGCGGAGAAAAAATTACAGAAGCAGCATTAATGGGGGCAAAAGAATTAATCTCTCAAAAAAATAATTAGTGCTTTCAAACACACAAAAGCAATTTTAATTAGAAATTTCTTTTTATCAATCAAAGAGAATGTTAAATTAGTGTAACCATTAATATCAAAAGGAGTTCTTTATGAAGAAAAATATATTTATAGTAATTATTGTTATTGTAACTCTTTCACAATTTAATTTGAAAGCTCAAAGTCTTGAAGAAACCTTATCAAATTTATCATCAACTGTTGGTAAAGCTTATGTTGCTCCGGTAATTTCAGCATTTGGCTCAAATCTTAATTCAGGATGGGTTTCAAAACTTCCACCTGCAGATTTTCTTGGTTTGCATATAGATGTTAAAGTTATAGCAATGGGTTCTTTTTTCTCAAGTGATGTAAAAAAATTTAGTGCTACCGGAGATTTTTATTTTTCTGAAAGTCAGATTCAACAAATACTTTATAATTCGGGCATAACACCGAATAATATTGGAACTCAGAATTATAATAATCTTAAAAATGAATTAATGCATACGAAATTTAATGTTAATTTTTCTGGTCCTACTATCGTTGGAAGTAAAAATGAATATATGAAAGTAAAATTCCCTGGTAAGACAGTTCAAGCTGGGGGACAGCAATATACAGTTAATCCTTATGAATTATCTCTTGAAGAAGTAAAAGGATTTTTAGATGAACTTCCTGCATTTCCTACCGCAGCTGTTCAATTAACTGTTGGAACAATAGCCGGCACTTATGCCTCTTTCCGTTATCTTCCAAGTGTTGATATACAGGATATGGGAAAATTTAGCTTCTGGGGAATTGGTTTAATTCATAATACTGGAATATGGTTTAAAAATCCTCTGCCTCTTGATGTTGCAGTTGCTTTCTTTACACAAAAATTAAAAGTTGGGGATATATTTGAAAGTTCTGCTACTCAATACGGTGTTTATGCAGGAAAAACATTTGGAGGAATTGTATCAGTTACTCCTTATACTGGATTGACATTTGAAAATTCCAAAACCACGGTTAAATATGATTATCAGTCTAATGAAACAGTAAATGGTGTTCCTGTGCCTCCTACAAGAGTTAAATTTGAAATGGAAGGGGATAATAGTTCGGCATTTACAGTTGGCTTAAACATTAAACTTATTGCAATAAATATAAATGCAGATTATAAATTTGCAAAAACAAAAACTGCAAGTGCTGGTATTTCTTTAGGCTTTTGATTTATGATAGAGTTGACAATAAAAATTTATGAAAGAAACATCGATTTATATTCATATCCCTTATTGTGAACATAAATGCATCTATTGTGATTTTTATTCTATTATTACAAATAAAAATACCGGTGAATATCTTAAAGCATTAAAAAAAGAAATTAATTTTTTTGCTGATAAATATTCAAACGATAGAAAAATTTTATCAATTTATTTTGGTGGGGGGACTCCATCTTTAATGGCCCCCCCTTTTTTTTATGAGCTTATTAATTTCATATCACAAAAATTTCATTTGTGCTCTGATGCCGAAATTACTATTGAAGCTAATCCCGGTACATTGAATAAAAACAAATTAAAAAGTTTTAAAAATATTGGAATTAATAGACTAAGCATCGGCACACAGTCGTTTGACAACAATGAATTAAAATTTCTTACACGCATTCATGATTCCCAAACGGCAATAAAAACCGTAATGGAAGCTAAAGATTCTAATTTTGAAAATATCAGCATCGACTTGATTTTTAATCTTCCCAATCAAACAAAAAAAATCTGGATGAATAATTTAACATTAGCTGTCAGTCTTCCAATTAAACATCTCTCAGCATATAGTTTGATTTTAGAACCCGGAACAATATTAAACAAAATGGTAAAAGATGGAAAAGTAAAAATTCAAGATGAAGATTATGATGCAGATTTATATGAATTAACAATAGACTTTCTTACTCATAACGGCTTTATTCAATATGAAGTATCTAATTTTACAAAACCCGGATTTGAATGTGTTCATAACAATTCATACTGGAAATATAAGGATTATCTAGGATTTGGTACATCATCACATTCTTTTGTTGAAGGGAAAAGATGGTGGAATTATTCAAGCCTGAGTTTTTATTTAGAATCGATTAATAAAAAAAATCATGCTGTAGCTGGAGAAGAAATATTAACAAAAAGTCAAATGCTAAATGAGTATGTAATGCTTGCACTTAGAAGCAGTGGATTGGATACCGTTGATTTTATACGCAGATTTGGTAGCAGCTGGCTAAAAGAAAGAGAATCTTTAATACTGGAAATGATTAAAAATGGTTTTATGGGACAAGATGAGAAAAAAATAAAATTAACAGCAAAAGGCTATGCAATTTGTGATGAGATAATTAAAAATTTAGTTTGATAAAGGGGTACCATTCAGAGTCTTAATTCATGTTTACAATTTTAGGATAGAAACTTCTGAAAAAAATTGAATTGACTGTAATTGTCGCTCCTATAGGAATTCCAATGGAAGAAAGCGGGAATTAATAATGAATAGATTCCTTTTTACACAGGAATGACACATTAAATTTTTTAGATATTTTTTTGAAATGACCTGATAATCAGGTATTTGCTAATTCACTCAATAATTTATAAATTTGTGCAGTCTAATTCGCCCCTCGTGGGCGATTTTTGTTTACAGAAAATGGATAAATCAAAAATATTAGAAAAATTTGAAGAAATTGTTGCATCCGAAGGATTTTTACTCATTGACCTCGTAATTCGTGGAGATGATAGACTTCGGATAATTGAAATTTTTATTGATGGCGAGAATGCTATTACTACTGATGATTGTATGAAAGTTAGTAGATTAATCGAAAAAGCCATTGATTCTGAAAATCTGTTTAAAAATTATCGCCTCGATGTTTCTTCTCCTGGTGTAGATAGACCATTGAAATATCTTGTTCAATATAAAAAGCATATTAATAGAAAATTTGAAATTAGTTATAAAGGAGACGATAAGATTAAAAAAATTACAGGAAAACTTATTCGTATTGATGGTAATCAATTATACTTTCAAGAAAAGAACCAGGAAATAAAAATTAACTTTGAAGATATTGTTAAAGCAAAAGTATTAATAAGTTTTTGATAATGGAGGTAATATAAATGAACCCAGAAATAGTAGAATCATTCGCACAGATGGTGCGAGAAAAAAGCGTCGATAAAGATGTGCTTGCAGGTATTATTGAAGAAATATTCGGTCTGCTTGTTAAAAAGAAATATGGACCAGATGCAAGATATGATGTAGTTGTAAATATGGATAAAGGCGATATAGAAATATTTCTTGAAAGAACCATCGTAGAAAAAGTAACAGACCCAAGTACCCAGATAAGCATTGATGAAGTTAATGCTCGTGGAAATGAAGATGGTCTGGAAGTTGGCGAAGATTATGTTGAAAAAATAGAACTATCTCAGTTCGGAAGAAGATTAATAAATTTAGCAAGACAAAATTTGAATCAGAAAATACGTGAAATAGAAAAAGATATTGTTTACAATGAATACAAAAATATGATAGGTGAAATTGTAGTTGGCGATATTTATCAGGTAAGACGAAATGATATACTAATTAATCATAATAAGAATGAATTAATATTGCCTCGTTCTGAACAAATTCCACATGAAAAATATAAAAAGGGAGAATCAATAAGAGCTGTTGTAAAAGAAGTAAAGAAAACACCAAATGGACCGGTTATAATAGTTTCTCGTGCAGACAATATGTTCTTAAAAAGATTATTTGAAATTGAAATCCCGGAAATTTATGATGGTGTAATTGAAATCAAAGCAATTGCACGTGAACCCGGTGAAAGAGCAAAAGTTGCTGTAGAATCTCAAGATGCAAGAATTGATGCAGTTGGAGCTTGTGTTGGTATGAAAGGTGTTCGAATTCATGCTATTGTTCGTGAACTGAATAATGAAAATATTGATGTGATAAATTATTCTGATGACCCTGCTGTATTTATTCAAAGATGTCTTGCTCCAGCAAAATTAAAACAAATTGAAATTGATGAAGATGCTAAAAAATGTGTTGTATATGCAGAAAGTGACCAGATTTCTTTAATTGTAGGAAAAGGCGGGGTTAATATTCGTCTTGCTATGAAACTTACAGGATATGATATTGAAGTAATTCGTCTCGAAAAACAACTTGATGAGTATGAAGAAGATATTGAACTTCCTGAACTTCGTGAAGAATTAGGAAGCGACATAGTGGATATTCTGATTATGAATCGCTTCGAAACAGCAGTTGAAGTTCTAAAAGCAGGAGTTGATAAGTTAAAAGAAATTGAAGGTATTGGCGAGGAAAAAGCAAAAGAAATTATTCAAATATTAGAAAATCAATTTGAAGAAGAAGATTAAAAGTAAGTTTCAAAAAATAACTTTCACAAAACTTAGGTATTCAAATGCCGGATGCAGTAAAAGAGAAAAAAATAAGATTGTATAAGTTTGCCTCTGAGTATAATATTCCAACAGAAACAATAATTGAATTTCTTCAGAAGAAAGGCTATGAGGTTAAATCTCATATGACACTTTTGACTGAAGAAATGGAGAGTGATATTCGTGTTCATTTTAAGAAAGATATTGAGAAAGCTGAAAAACATTATAAAAAGATTTCTGAATTTCAAAAGAAGAGAGGCGAAGCAGGACAAGAATTATCTGCAGAAACTAAAATTCATGAAACTATAGTTGAGGGGAAACCTGTCCAGGAAAAATTAATTGAGATACCTAAGGAAGAAAGTAAATTACCAGAAATTCCTGTTGAA
>JARYLX010000226.1 GCA_029907415.1 Melioribacter sp. | reverse complement strand
TAAATTCAGTATTAAAATACTCTGAGCATGATATCCCTTTAATATTTATTGGAATGGGAACATGCGGATTGGCATCTGGCGCTGATAAAGTAAAAAGAGCAATAGAAGAAGAATTAATTAAAAATAACATCAAAGCTAAAATTATTCCCACTGGTTGTATTGGTTATTGTGCTAAAGAACCAATAGTTGATATTAAATTACCCGGCAAAGATAGAATTTCTTATTGCGAAATTTTTCCTAAAGATGTTCATGAATTAATTAAAACCACAATAATTGATAAAAATGTTTATAAGAAAAAAGTATTGGGAACATATGGCAAAGGAAGTGATTCGATTCCAAATATTAATGAAGTACCGTTTTTCAAAAGACAATTAAAAGTAGTTCTTGAAAATTGCGGTGTAATTAATCCAACTTCAATTGATGAGTATATTTCATCTGGTGGCTTTAAAGCATTAGACAAATCACTTCGATTATTAACTCCTGAAAAAGTAATCCAGACAGTAAAAGAAAGTGGATTGAGAGGGAGAGGAGGAGCAGGTTTCTTAACCGGATTAAAATGGGAACTTGCATACAAAAAAGAATCTGATACCAAATACATAATCTGCAATGCTGATGAAGGAGACCCAGGTGCTTTCATGGATCGTTCTGTTCTTGAAAGTGACCCATTCAGAGTAATTGAAGGAATGATAATAGGTGCATATGCAATAGGCGCTTCCTATGGTTATATCTATTGCCGTGCAGAATATCCGCTTGCTATTGAAAGGTTACAAAATGCTATTGAAAAATGTAAAGAGTATGGTCTTCTTGGCAAAAATATTTTGAATAGTGATTTTGACTTTGAACTAAAAATTAAAAAAGGTGCTGGTGCATTTGTCTGCGGTGAAGAAACTGCTCTAATCGCTTCAATTGAAGGGAAAAGAGGAATGCCTCGGCCCCGTCCTCCATATCCAGTTGAAGCAGGTTTATGGGGCAAACCTACAGTAATTAATAATGTTGAAACATTTGCTAATGTCCCTTCAATCATCAATCGAGGACAGGAATGGTTTGCATCAATTGGAACAAAGAGCAGTAAAGGAACAAAGGTATTTGCACTCAGTGGTAAAGTTGTTAATGGTGGCCTTGTTGAAGTACCAATGGGAATAACACTAAGAGAAGTTGTATTTGATATTGGTGGTGGAATACCAAACGATAAAAAATTCAAAGCAATACAAATTGGAGGTCCTTCCGGTGGATGCTTGCCTGAATCTGTTTTAGATACTGTGGTTGATTATGAATCATTAAGAGAAGTAGGAGCAATGATGGGTTCTGGTGGATTTGTTGTTATGGATGAAGATACATGCATGGTAGATGTAGCAAAATTTTTCTTAACATTTATTCAAAATGAATCATGTGGAAAATGTGTTCCATGCCGTGAAGGAACAAAAAGAATGCTTGAAATTATTGAAAGAATTCCTGTTAGATATGGTAATAATGGAAATAAAACCGAACAATTACAAAGATTCAAAGGAATAATTCATTTACAAAGATTAGCTGATGTAATAAAAGATACATCACTTTGTGGATTGGGACAAAGTGCTCCAAATCCTGTACTTTCTGGTTTAAGATATTTCAGAGAAGAATATGAAGAACATTTATTCGAAAGAAAATGTAAAGCTAAAGTATGTAAAGAACTTCTTACTTACGAAATAGATCCGGAATTATGCAACGGTTGTGGTGTTTGTCTTAGAAATTGTTCTGCTGATGCAATTATTGGAGATAAGAGGCAACCACATCAAATTATTCAGATTAAGTGTACAAAATGCGGTATGTGCTTTGAATCCTGCCGCTTTGAAGCTGTTAAAGTTTACTAAACTTTTTATGGAGAACTAAAATGGTTGAATTAACAATTAATGATATAAAAGTAAAAGCAGAAGAAGGAATGACAATTCTTGAAGCAGCCAAATCAGTTGGAATTCATATTCCTACACTTTGCCATATGAAAAATTTGTTCCCAACTGGTGCCTGTAGAATTTGTGTTGTAGAAGTTGAAGGCATGCGAGGATTAACTCCAAGTTGTGCTTATCCTGTAGTTCAGGGAATGAAAGTTCAAACTAATTCACCTCGTGTTAGAGTTGCAAGGAAAACAATTATTGAATTATTAATAGAAAATCATCCGCAAGAATGTCTTATTTGTGTTAGAAATAAAAATTGTGAATTACAAGATTTAGCTGAAAGATATAATATACGGGAACATAGATATGTTGGAGAAAAGAAAAGTCATGCTATTGATATTTCTAGCCCATCAATGGAAAGAGACCCTGCAAAGTGCATATTATGTGGACGATGTGTAAGAACATGCAGTGAAATTCAAAAAATTGGAGCTATTGATTTCACTAACCGTGGATTTAAGAGTAATGTTACAACTCCTTTTAACAAAGGCTTAAATGTAAGTGATTGTATTCTTTGTGGTCAATGTATTCTTGTTTGTCCAACAGCTGCATTAAGAGAAAAAAGTCATGCTAAAGAAGTGGTTGCTGCTTTAAACGATAAAAATAAATTTACAATTGCACAAATAGCTCCAGCAGTTCGAGCTACACTTGGCGAAGAATACAATTTACCTTTAGGTACAAATGTAACTGGACAGATTATAACAGGTTTAAGAAGATTAGGATTCAAAAAAGTATTTGATACAAATTTTGGTGCGGATTTAACAATAATGGAAGAAGCTACAGAATTAATACACAGGATTTCAAATAATCAAACATTGCCAATGTTTACAAGCTGCTGTCCAGGATGGATAAAATATGCAGAACAAAATTATCCTCATTTATTAAATCATATTTCTACTTGCAAATCGCCTCATGAAATGGAAGGTGCAATCTTAAAGACTTACTATGCAAAGAAAATGGGAATTGACCCGAAAGATATTTTTGTGGTCTCAATAATGCCATGCACTGTTAAAAAATTTGAATCGAATAGACCAGAACTATCAGAAAAACATTTACCAGATGTTGATGCAGTCTTAACTACACGAGAACTGGTAAGATTATTCAAAGTAGCTGGAATTGATTTTAACGATTTACCAGAAGACAATTTTGACAATCCATTAGGAGAATCAACAGGTGCTGCTGCAATATTTGGAACAAGTGGTGGAGTAATGGAAGCTGCATTAAGAACAGCATATTACAAAATTACAGGGAAAGAACTTGAACAAGTTGAATTAACTGATGTAAGAGGAATGGCTGGTATAAAAGAAAGTTCAATAAATATAAATGGAATGACTTTAAATGTTGCAATAGTAAATGGAATTGGTAATATTAAAAAAATATTAGAAGAAGTAGAAAAAGGGGAATCTAAATATCATTTCATCGAAGTTATGGCATGTCCAGGTGGATGTATTAATGGTGGAGGTCAACCAATACATCAAAATCCTGATAAAGTAAAAAAACGTGCTCAAGCATTATATGAAATTGATGCCAAAATGAAAAATAGACGTTCTCACGAAAATGAATCAGTGAAAAAATTATACAAAGAATTCTTAGGTGAACCATATGGTCATATATCACATGAAATTTTACACACTACTTATATAAATAGAAAAAAGATTCTGGAAGAAGTATAATTTATGTTTAATAAATTTTTATAGATTTATATGTCACTAGGAATAGTCACGACAATAGGACAAAAATGCAAAAGATGTTACTCTTGTATAAGAGAATGTCCTGCTCGTGCTATTCGTGTAATAAATGGTCAAGCAGTTGTTATAGAAGAAAGATGTATTACATGTGGATACTGTGTTAAAGTTTGTTCACAAAATGCTAAACAGGTTCTAAATGATAAAGATATTGTTAATAATTATTTATTGAATTATAAAACATATGCAATAATTGCACCTTCTTTTCCTGCTACATTTCCAAATTTAGAAGGGAAATTTATATCAGCATTAAGAAAACTTGGATTTCATTACGTTGGCGAAGCAGCTTTTGGCGCAGATTTAATCAGCAGTTATTATATAAAATACTTGGAAAAAACTGATAACAAAACAATCATCAGCAGTCCATGTCCAGCAATTTATAACTGGATTGAAAAATATTATGTAGATATTGTTGATAATCTTGCAAATGTTGTATCTCCAATGATTGCAATGGGAAGATATTTGAAGAAAAACTTTGGCTCAGATATTAGAGTTGTTTTTATTGGTCCATGTATTGCAAAAAAAAGTGAATATCGAGATGAAAATGTTTCTGATGCAATTGATGCTGTGTTAACATTTAAGGAACTAAAAGAATTATTTGCAGAAAATAATATAAAACTTGATGAACTTGAAAACTCATACTTTGACCCACCTTATGCTTACATGGGAAAAGCTTATCCTCTAACAGGAGGCTTATTAAAAACAACTAATAGACATGGAGATATTCTTGAAAAAGAAATAATTATTGTAGAGGGGAAAGATAGGGTTGCAGAAATATTACAAGAAATTGCTGACAAAAAAATTCAATCTAAATTTGTAGATATTTTATTTTGTGAAGGCTGTATAAATGGTCCCGCAATTGATTCTAAATTAAACTATTATTCTAAAAGAGAAAAAGTAATTTCATATATTGAAGAAAACATAAATACATTTGATAAAAGAATCTGGAAAAGCACACTTTATAATAATCGTGATTTAGACTTAAGCAGAAAATTTAAACCTAAAAATCAAAGAAGACCTGAACCTTCAGAAGAACAAATAATATCGATTCTTGCAAAAACTAACAAGCATACTAAGTCAGATGAATTAAATTGTGGAGCTTGTGGATATCCTACTTGCCGAGAATATGCAATTGCCATTGCAAAAGGACTTGCA
>JARYLX010000225.1 GCA_029907415.1 Melioribacter sp. | reverse complement strand
TAAATTATTATCAAATGATATTATTCAAAAAAATCAAGTCTATTCTGTTGAGTTCGAAATTGAATTAGGAGATAGTAACTCAAGTTTATTTATAAAAACATTAACTGAAGGGTATATGTATATTTCCCAAAAAGTAGATAAAGCAAAATATAAAGTAGCTATTATTAATCATAGTGGAATAATGTTGGATGATATTATATTATATATAATTAATTTTAATAAAAATAGGAAATTTATTATTAGTAAAATCAAAATAAATGGTTTAAATAATGATATTATTTTAACTGATAATGAAAATGATTTCCTTGATATAATGAATTATAATATTTATGAAGCCTACCCTAACCCATTCAACCCAGCTACGAAAATAAAATATTCTATACCTAAAACAAGTTTTGTAAACATTACTGTTTATGATGTGCTAGGAAGAGAAATAAAAACACTTATTAATGAAGAAAAAACCCCAGGTAATTATGAATTGGAATTCAATGCTTCCGGTTTACCAAGCGGAGTTTATTTCTGCAGAATGCAGGCGGGTAGTTTTAGTGAAATAAAAAAATTGTTACTAATGAAATAAAATCAAATTACTAGAGGAGAAAACTAAATAATAGTAAATAATAAGTTAAAAAGGACAAAATCAAAAGAAACAATAAGGGGAAAGGAAACATAAACTAGAAAGCAAATAGTCTCCCTTAAAATAATAAAGTAAAATTCAATTAGAGTTTTCAGAGAGCATTCAAATTTTCTGTTGCTTTTTTCATTTCAAATTTAGTGAGAATTTAACCCGGTCATTTACTCTTAATTTTGCTTGACATAGTTCTAATAGTGTTTGTCCATTTCTATACTTTCTGCTTCCTCTAAAGTCTGTATAAGGTTTCATTCTAAAATAATTAAATAAGAATTAAATAATTCCTCACATTATCAAATTTCTCAAATGCTTCTTCCAAAGGAATGGATAGACGGATTGTTTACAATCTTCTATTGATTTGTCGATTTGTATTCTCTGCATTATTATTCGTCTTTGAAATTTTATTGTTACTCTGTTGCATTAAAATAACTTCTTTAATAATCTCTAAATACATATCTCAGAGTTAATCTTTTAATCTTGGTTTCTGTCCCTATAAAATACAACTCCCTTTTAACATTCTTTTTTGTCGAAATGCTATTACAATATAGACATCTCATCCGGCTTTGCCTTTCGGTTGTTTTTTCATTTTTATACCATTAACAAAACCGTAGCTTTGTTAATTGACATAATTTATTATTTCTCAATATTTATATCAATATCAGCAAAAACCGAAAAGTGTAATGCTTATAAATCATTTTATGTTTTATTTTTGTTTTATTTCCATTCAAGAATTTTTAATTCATCATTGATGCGGATTATTCCTTCTCCTTCGTGTAAAAGATTTTGACCGAACATTACCTTGTTGTTAATTGCACGATAAGTTGATAATGTCTTTAATGGCTCATCAGATTTTTCTGCTGTGTCATGATTTATTGTTGTGATTACACAGCGTGAACATGGCTTGACAGGATAAAAAGCAACATCACCGATTTTAAAACTTTTCCATTTATCTTCGTCATAAGCATTTCCACCTGTAAAAACAAAATTTGGACGGAAGCGATTCATTGGTAATTTTTCTTTTAGTCTCGAATTTAAATCGTTGAGAGATTCCTGTCCAATTATTAAAAAGGGGAATGCATCGGCAAAACTAACTATTTCATTCCTTGTAGCATACTTTTTATCAACATTCCTTTTAACATTATCAGGCATATAAACAAGTTTACATTTTAAATTTAGTACATTACTAAACCATTCATCTGCCTCTTCGGAAAAATGAAGAGCTGTTACATAGTCATCCCAAATTGCAACGTTTTTTAATTTTCCATCTTCAATTTCAATCGGTATCTTGAATTGAAGTTCATTATTTAATTTATGAGTAAAAATTAATAAATCATTCTCTAAATCAACTTTGATTAATGCCATTTTAGGATATTTTCGTTGAGTAATAAACATATTATTTTGATCGATAAGCATCCAACGTCGATCATATTTTAATCCTCTTTCGGTTACTTCTGATTTTTGTAAACTAATTCCACTTAGCGATTTAACTGGATAAATATAAATTTCAGATAAAATATAATTCATGATTATCAGTTGGTTATTAACTTAAATTTTTCTGAATTTGTTCTTTCTTTCAACCAATTATTTAATTTTCTTCTATCATTATTAGAAACCGATGTTGGAAATTTTGCATAAGCAATTGTAACAGTATCTAATTGATTAGTTCTGAAGTTCATAACGTAGGAACGATGAACTGATAATTCTATGAGATTATTAAATAAAACTTTGGCTTCTTTTGCGATTTCCTCTATGTTATATTGATTTAGTGAAAGTAGAGCAAGCTGACTTTCAAGTAGTTGAATTTGTTTATCTTTATTTTTTATTATCTCCTCATTCTTATGATAAAGTTCTTCGATAACACCAGCTCTGAGAGCGCTTATATCAATTTTACTTTCTCCTGCTACTGCTTGTCTTACTATGAGTTTAGCATCTTTCAGTTTGTATTTTGTTAATCTTTGTTTTGCAATTTCAATTAGATTCGGTTCGACAGCAGAACCAAAAAGAAATACTTCTATTTGAACACTACTTGAATCAAAATTTATTTTTTTACTCACTATCTGAGTGTTGGGAAAACTTAACTCGTTTGTAATAAACTTCTGCACATTTTTTTCAATAAATGTTCTGCTTACGATATTGTAAGCCATAATTATACTGGGAATAACAGTAATTAATACAATAACTACAATTGAACGTTTAACACGTAGCTCTTTTTTAGGGTCAAGGAAATCTTTTTTCTGGAATTTCATAAACCGAACAATTACATATGTAGCAAGACTTATAAAAACACTGTTGATAAAGAAAAGATAAAATGCGCCGAAGAAATAAGATAAATTTCCTGTTGCCAATCCAAATCCTGCCGTACATAATGGTGGCATTAATGCAGTTGCAATTGCAACTCCGGGAATTACATTGCTTATGCTTTTTCGTGTTGCAGCAACAATTCCAGCCAATCCACCAAATAATGCAATGAATACATCCCAGATTGTCGGGGTTGTTCGTGCAAGTAATTCTGATTGGGCATCACTTAATGGAGTAATTAAAAAATATATAGTTGATGTTAATACGCTTATCAAAACGGCAACACCAAGATTTTTATAAGATTTTTTTATCAATTCGAAATCATTTATGCCAATTCCCAAACCAATACCCATAATTGGACCCATTAAAGGAGAAATTAACATCGCGCCAATTATCACAGCGGTTGAGTTTACATTTAGACCGATCGAAGCAATAAATATTGCAAAGATGAGAACCCAAAGATTCATTCCCTTAAACTCAATCCCTTTTTTAACATTTTCAATAATCTCATCTTCATTTGCTTTATCTTCTTCAAGATTAAATCTATCGTGAATGATCTCTCTTAGTAAAACAATAAGACGAAGTTTTTTATTTACTTTCATAACTCAAATTCCTTTTCAAATAGTTTTTAAAGCTTTTTTGTTAGTTTTAAGATAAGTGATAATTTTATTCAGAAACATTTTCATATTGTCGTAGTGAGTCCCTCTCCAGTATAAATTTTTACAATCTTTACAAATAAAAAACCGATTTTGCGATTCTTTTACTTTTTCAGGCAGCAACTCAAAGTTACTTATCTTTTTTCTGGAGATTCTTATTAATTTCCCACCACATTCTAAACATAAGGTCAATGGTTTAATTAATTTAATCAGGTCAAATCTATTAATTATTTCAACGAGTTGTTTTTCTGGATTTTCTTCGCGGACAAAATAACCGCGAGTAACCTCTTTCCTCTTCAGAATTCCTAAATCTCTTGTTAATATTGTTCTTTTTTGATTTAGAGAAATTTTTATTATTTGTTCATCACTCAAATTATTTTCATAATATACATCGAACCCAAACATTCTTAAACTTCTTGCAAGTTTTCCGAGGTGAACATCGCAAATAAATTTTGGATTTCGTAATGGTTTGGCTCTAAGTTTTTGAATATTGCTTATATCGATTGATTCAAATTCGGGGTAGACAGAAATTCTATCTTTATCTTTTACAAGATAGTTAAAGTTAACTGACCTGCCATTTACCAGAATCAGGTCAACTTCTGTATGAGGCACACCAAGAGATTCAATCAAATCTTTGATTGATGGTTGTCCCCAGAACTGATGTTTAAATTGTTTTTTTCTTTTTTCTTCTGGTAGAAAATCATTAAGTTCTTCATAAAATCTTAAAGTAGCAGTGTTCATAACTTTCCTTTAAATGCTTTGATATAATTTTTAGAGAATTCAGAAACTACAAGTCTGCCACTAATTTCTGCTCTTTCTTCGAGTAGTTCTTCCCAGTCTTCTGTTCCTTTCCAGAAAATTTTTTTCAATTGTTCAATTGCTTCAGGATTGTAGCTTGCAAGTTTTTTAGCTAAAGATGAAACAGCTTCATCAAGTTCATGATTATTAGCAAATACTTTTGTATACAATCCATTTTGTTTAGCCCAGAATGCATCGTGCCATTCTGCATCAATTGACATTGTGATAAAAGCAGTTTTACCGATTTTTCTTTCAATGGGAGGTCCAGCTACGAATGGACCAATTCCCAGCAGAATTTCACTCAATCTAACGGAGGCTTCGTTTGATGCAAGTGTGTAATCGGCAGAAGCAGCTAAACCCACGCCACCACCTACAGCCTTTCCATGGACTCGTGCAATAATAAACTTTGGACATTTTCTCATTGCATTGAACAATCGAGCAAAACCCATAAAAAATTCTTTGCCGCTTTTGAAATCTTTTATTGCAA
>JARYLX010000224.1 GCA_029907415.1 Melioribacter sp. | reverse complement strand
TCGTCAATAGGTTCAATCTCGTTGTCTTTGTCAACTCTTATTCTAAATTTTTGTGGTTTATAAGTGATTTGTATTTCCTCTTCATTTTTTTCAGCTTCAGATAAATTTTCACTTTCTAATTCTTCAGATTTCTGGATATCCTCACTTTCTTGGTTTAATTCTTCTTCGATATTAACTTCAGTATTTTCTAATTCAATTATATCTTCTTCAAAAGAATCTTCTTCATAAATATTTTCTTCGGGTTCTTTAATTTTAATTTCGTCTATAGATTCGATTGGTTCTTCAATAGTTTCAGGCTTTGGTCGCTCAGCTTCTTCAAGTTGTTTTTCTTCAGTTAAAATAGCATTAAATTCTTTTTGTATATCATTTATGCTGCATTTAATTGTTGAATCTTCACCAAATGCAATTCGGAGTCTTCTTAAATGCTGTTCTAAATTTTTTTCTTCAAGAAAAAGCTCTATTGCCTGAAGTGGAATTTTATTTTTTTGAAGTTCGCCGATATTGAAAAAATCTGCCATCGAGTTAAGAGCAGTTGATAAAATATTATTGAGATTTGTTTCAACACCTATTTTATCAATTTTGTCAAGAAGTTCTTCGAATTCTTGAAGATTCAAAGAAAGGATTTTTTTTGAATTGATGTATGAAATCAAAATTTTTTTTAGATAATTATAGTAATAAACATAATTTAAGATTTGTTTGATTTCTCCAGAGGTTCTGTGTTCACCCTCATCGTAAATAAATTTTTTAAGTGTCCATTTAGGTCGAACCAGATAATTGATTGTGAAGGAAGAAGCATGCAGAATTAATTTTGAGATATATTCAAAGGAAAGTCTTTTTGTTTTTTTTATTTCATCATTGATAAGAGAAAAGTAATAAGCGATTTTTTCTCCCGAGTAATCGAATATTGAATCTCTTAGAAGTTTTTGTCTATCTTCAAAAATAATATAATCAATTTCAGCCGAGATATAATTTAATATTGCCGGATGCAAATCCAATTTGGATAATTGTTCGAAAGTAAAATATGGGCCAAGCTTGCTCACCTTGTTAAGATTAAAGTCATAAATAAATTTTATTTCTCGTTCGAACATGATTGAGTTGAGTTCCCCAGAAATAATTTCACAATAAAGCTTCTCAATAATACCAAAAAGGTTAAAAAAAATCCCGACAAAATTTGTCGGGATTTATAAGTATCTAAGCTTCCACTTCTTCCGATTTTAATTTAGCCTTAACATATTCACGATTCATGCGAGCAATATTTCTAATTGAAATTCCTTTTGGGCATTCAGCTTCGCAGGCATAAGTATTTGAACAAGCCCCAAATCCTAATTCATCCATTTTCTTTACCATTGCTTGAACTCTTCTATACCGTTCAGGTTGACCTTGAGGCAGTAATGCAAGATGAGAAACTTTGGCACTTACAAACAACATTGCCGAAGCGTTTTTACATGCAGCTACGCAAGCACCGCAGCCAATACAAGTTGCAGAATCCATTGCTTCTGAAGCTACATCTTTTGGGATTGGAATTGCATTTCCATCAGGGGCACTTCCTGTATTAATCGAAATAAATCCACCAGCTTCCATAATTCTATCTAAAGCTGAACGGTCAACTATTAAATCTTTTATTACTGGAAATGCTTTGGCTCTGTATGGTTCAACCCAAATTGTATCCCCATCTTTAAAATTCCTCATATGCAATTGACATGTAGCAATTCGAGGTATCGGTCCATGGGGATGACCATTAATAACAATTCCACAAGTTCCGCATATTCCTTCACGACAATCACTTTCAAATGCAATTGGTTCTAGATTTTTGCTTTCGAGTTCGTTATTCAATTCATCAAGCATTTCAAGGAATGAAGAATCGGGTGAAACAGAAACTTTATATTCAACAAAACTTCCGGCAGCATGTGGTCCTGCTTGACGCCAGATTTTTAATGTTAGGTTTAATTTTTTCTCGTTCATTTTTTTACCCCTTAATTCCAAACTTTTATTTAATTACTTATAACTTCTTGTTGCTAATTGTACTGTTTCAAATATTAATGGCTCTTTGTTCAATTCCCATTTACCGACTTCTTTGAATTCCCATGCAGCTACATAGGCAAATTCTTCATCATTTCTTTTAGCTTCACCTTCTTCTGTTTGATATTCTACTCTAAAGTGTGCACCACAAGATTCATTTCGATGTAAAGCATCAATTGCCATCAATTCTGCTAATTCAAGATAATCTGCAACTCTGCCTGCTCTTTCCAAACATTGGTTAAGATCATTTGCACTTCCCACAACGTTAACATTTTTCCAGAATTCTTCTCTAAGCTCTCTAATTTCTTTAATTGCTTCTTTCAAACCTTGTTCACTTCTTGCCATTCCAACTTTATCCCACATTATTCTGCCTAATTGTTTATGAATGCTATCAACAGTTCTTTTTCCTTTAATAGATAAAAGTTTATGAACAAAATCTTCTATTTCATTTTTGACTTTATCAAATTCAGGGTGGTCAGTTTTAATAAGTGAAGGTTTTTCGCTTGCTAAATAGTTTCCAATTGTATAAGGGAGAATAAAATAACCATCAGCTAAACCTTGCATAAGAGCACTTGCACCGAGTCGATTTGCTCCATGGTCAGAAAAATTTGCTTCGCCTGCAACAAACAAACCAGGAATTGTACTCATTAAATTATAATCTACCCAGAGTCCACCCATAGTATAATGTGGTGCTGGATAAATTTTCATTGGTACTTCATAAGGGTTTTCCCCGGTTATAGTTTGATATATTTCGAATAAATTTCCATAACGTTCTTCAATAACTTTTTTTCCGAGTCTATTTATAGCATCTCTGAAATCAAGATAGACTGCTTCTTGTCCTTGAGCGCCACGACCTTCATCTACAACTTCTTTAGCAGCTCTTGATGAAATATCGCGGGGTGCAAGATTTCCATAGGTTGGATATTTTCTTTCAAGGAAATAGTCACGTTCTTCTTCAGGAATATCATTTGGATGACGCATATCTCCTTTAAATTTTGAAACCCAGATTCTGCCATCATTTCGTAAGCTTTCGCTCATTAAAGTCAATTTTGATTGAATATCACCATGCAAAGGCAAACAGGTTGGATGAATCTGAGTAAAGCATGGGTTAGCGAAAGCCGCACCTCTTTTATGTGCACGCCATATTGCTGTTGCATTACAATTCATAGCATTAGTAGATAAGAAGAAGACATTTGAATAACCACCTGTGGCAAGAATTACAGCATGAGCAGAATATTTTTCAATTTCGCCGGTTAAAAGATTTCTAACAACAATTCCTCTTGCAACTCCATCAATTACAACAATGTCAAGCATTTCGCGGCGTGTGTAAAGTTTAACATTCCCTAAATTGATTTGTCTATTCATTGCTGAATAAGCACCGAGGAGAAGCTGCTGACCTGTTTGACCTTTTGCATAAAAAGTTCTTGATACCAATGCACCGCCAAAAGAACGATTATCGAGCATACCGCCATATTCACGAGCAAAAGGAACACCTTGAGCTACACACTGGTCAATAATATTTCCACTAACTTCTGCCAGTCTATAAACATTTGCTTCGCGAGCACGAAAGTCACCACCTTTAATTGTATCATAAAAAAGTCTATAAACAGAATCACCATCGTTTTGATAATTTTTAGCTGCGTTAATACCGCCCTGTGCTGCAATACTATGCGCTCTTCTGGCACTATCATGGAATGTAAATACTTTTACATTGTAACCAAGTTCTCCTAACGAAGCAGCTGCTGAGGCACCCGCAAGTCCTGTCCCTACAACTATAATTTCATATTTACGTTTGTTTGCAGGACTGACAAGTTTCATATTAAATTTATGATTTTCCCATTTATCCTGAATAGGACCTTCCGGAACTTTTGAATCTAATTTTATCATTAGTTACCTCCGTAAAAAAATAAAAAGTAAATTGGTATTGAAGAAAATCCAATTACCATAATCAAAGTATAAATCAACCCTAACTTCTGAATAATTGGAAAATATTTTCTATTGTTCCAACCGAAAGTTTGAAATGCACTTTGAAAACCATGCATAAGATGAAATCCCAATAAAATCATTGCAATAACATAAAACAATGAATAAACCGGATTGCTAAAGGCTTCTACTAAAATTTGATAATAATTATGACTTAATGCTAAAGGGTGACCAAAATTAAATGCTATCCAGAATGTTTTTAAATGAATAATTAGAAAAATAAAAATTATGCTTCCGCTCCAAATCATTGTGCGCGAAAAAATATTTGTATTTTCTGAAGAAGCATTAATCTTATATTTCACCGGACGAGCTTTTTTATTTTCATACCATAATCTTATTCCATCATAAATATGAAATACAAAGATTAAGAGTAAAATTACTTCAATGACTCGCACTAATGGTTTTATTGTATCAAGATTTTTTACGACTGTATTAAAAATCTGGGGCCCACCAAAAAGTGAGAGGTTATTGATTAAATGGATAATTAAAAATAACATAAGACAAACCCCGGTCACAGCCATAAGAATTTTTTTACCAATTGAGGAGTTTAATGCATTTAAAAACCAGCCCATTAATATTCTCCTATATTTTGAATAATGTTATAAAGTAATTTTGTTTGGTAAGAGTCGAAATGAAATATTCCGTACGAGTTAGAGGAGCCACAGTTTTACACCAAAAATTATATAAGCACTATTTAAGATAAGTTTATTAAGTATCTTTTTCAAAGAGAAAATATTTAATAACAAAGGGAAAATTATATAAAGATTATACTGATTATGAGTATTGAGTTTATAAAAATTTTATTTAGAAAGAAAATTTTGAATTGATTAAATAATTATAGAATTATGAATGGAACTGAAAAAGTAAA
>JARYLX010000223.1 GCA_029907415.1 Melioribacter sp. | reverse complement strand
TAATGTAATTAATAATCGAAATTAAGCATGCAAAAATTAATGAATTAAACTGAGAATCTGATATGATTTTGAAATAGGATAAAAGAATTATTATCGCATTAATAAAAATTATTATTGCAGCTGAAAGCTTAATTTGTTTTATCAAGTTTATTTTTCTTGTTTAAATTCAACACAGTTTTTATAAAATTATAAATTGCTGCATAACAGCCTATAAAAGAAAAAATTATCATTAAGATGGGACTTGTATTGAATAAATCATCCAGCCATCTGCCTAAAAAAAACATCAATATAATTGTGGCTGCAAGCTGAGTTCCTAATCCCAGATAGGGACTGATATTTCTATAAGTTTCAGAAAATTTACTTGGATATTTTCCTAATTCAGCCATTTTCTTTTTGAGCTGAAATTTGAGCACCATTCATTGAACTGTGCCCTTCAAAAATTGCTCCTTCTTCTATTATTAATGTTTTTGTAATTAAATCACCTTTAATTACCGATTTTGGTTCCAATTTCAATTTTTCTGAAGCATAAATCTTACCTTCAACTTTTCCATTTGTAGTTACATTACGAGCTTTAATTTCTCCAAAAATTTCTGAAGTATCTCCAATAGTTAAATTACCATTAATAGTTAGATTTCCTATCACAACGCCATCAATTCTAACATTTCCTTCACTACTCAAATTGCCTTCTATTTTTACACCACTACTGATTATACTTACTTCTTCTTCGTGTGAGTCTTTTTTTGATGCCATAGCTCCTCCTTACTTTATTATTAATTTTTCAGGATTAACAGGTTTACCTCGATGCCAGATTTCAAAATGAAGATGAGGACCTGTGCTTTTTTTGCCAGAATTTCCGCTTAAAGCAATTAATTCTCCCTGTCTTACAAAATCTTGAGGTTTTTTCAAAAGTGATGAACAATGTTTATACATTGTTACATAACCATTATCATGTTGAATTATAATTGTATAACCATAATCAACTGTATAATCAGCAAATATCACCAAGCCACCCAAAGAAGCATAAACTGGGGAACCGATCTTAAGCCCATAATCCACACCAAGATGACCGGTCTCTGGATTAAACTCTTTAGTTAATATGCCAGTGGCTGGTGCAAGAAAAATTAATGAGTCTGTACTTGTATTTTCATAAATAAATCTTCCGAATAATTCTTTTATTGCGAGGAAAATATTCCCACCAAGATTGATTTTCTTTGTTATTCTTTTTTTTAATGTATCATAAATTGCTTTTGATGTATCTGAAGAATCTTTTTGAGCAAGTTTTAGAGTGTATTTTATTTTTTCATTTGTTGAAGAAATATCTTCAAGCTGATTTGTCAATATTCTTACCTTTTCCTGAAGCTCGTTTATTTTTTTTCTTTGAGCTATTAATTCCTGATTATCTAGGACAAAAAGAAAATCCTTAAGAGGCGTTACAGAAAGAATAAAAATTAATACTAACCATGAAATTAATGTGTAAATTAAAATGTAACCAATACTTCTAAAAAAACTGAACTTATAAGTTTTTGTGCTTGAATCGGGAATATTTGGTGTAATAATTACAAAAATCTTCTTAATTGTATCTAAGTTGAAAAATTTCATTTTTCATCCATCCATTGTGCATCAAATATATGAATTTATATGCTTTTTTTCTTGGCACTTATCATGTTATTTACTTTTTCAATTACCATATCAGGAGTAAGCAAATATCCACAATCAAATGTATTAATCGGGCATTTTTTATGGCCATGAATACCACAGGGTTTACATTTAAGTCCATCATATGAAATAAAATCACTCGTTGAATTATAAGGATAAAAACCAAATTCAGGAACAGTTGAGCAATAAATTGTCAATGCAGGAATTTGCGCAGCCATTGCCATATGCGTTGGTGCACTATCATTACAAATCAATAAAGAACATTTTTTTAATAATGCAATGGTTTCAACAATACTTAATTTCCCTGCAAGTGAACAAGAATTCTCTCCAAATTTTTTATTTAATCGTTCACAAAGAACTTGGTCTTCTTTCCCTCCAATAAAAACGATATAGTAATTTTTAGATATAAGGTAATCAACAAGTAATTTGTAATATTCTTCCGGATAAACTTTTGTATTCCATACTGAACCTGGTGCTATAGCAATTATTTTTTTACTGATTGATTGAATCATTTTATCAATCTTGCTTTCAATTTCTTCTGTAAATTTTATTGCAGGGTATAATTTCCAATTATTTTTTGATGTATCATATTTAATTAGGCTAAGATTTCTTTCTACCTCATGTTTATTTTTATCATAATGAATTTTGTGTTTATAGACAAAACTTAATGCAGCATTATCAAAACCATATGTTTCTTTGCACTTAGAAAGCCAGACAATAATTGATGTTCTAAAGGACCTATGTGGTGAATATATTTTTGAATAATTCGTTTTTTGAATTTTTTTTATCAGGATAATTAAATCGCGAAAAGATTTCTGTTCACCTTTCTTATCATATACAATTACATTGTCAACTGCCGGAGAATTCAAAAATATTTCTTTTGTTGAAGGGATACACAAAACATCTATAATGCTTTCAGCATATTTTTCTTTTAGTTTCTGAATCATTGGTAAAGTAAGAATTGCATCTCCAGGAAAAGCAGTCTGGATAATTAAAATTTTTTCTTTAGAATTTAGTATTTCCATAATTTATGCATCCAGAAATACTGCTCGGGATTTTTTCTAACAAATTTTTCAAGAAATGAAATATAACGCTGAGTAAGTTCAATTGATTTTTTGTCATTATCTTCTGGAAGTTCATCAAAATTGAGTTCTTCAATATAAGCTTTATATTTAAAATCAGGTTGTCTTACAATTGCTACAAGCAATACATTACAATTAGTTTTAAGAGCTATTGATGCTGTACCGGTGTAAAGTGCCGTTTGGCGTTTAAAAAACTGAAATCTGTTTCCTTCAAAAGGACCTCGCTGATCGCCTGCTATTAAAACAACTTCGCCTGCTTTTAGTGCTTTAATAATTTCTTTTACAGAAACTCCTACATCTATAACATTTGTATTACCAATACTTCGAGTATTTTTTAACCATCGGGTTATATATTCATTTCTCTGAGGTTTGACAAGCACATGATATTTTGCATCAATATATGCAACAATTGAAGATATTAAAATTTCCCAGTTGCCAAAATGTCCAGTTAGAAGAATTAATCCTTTACCATTTGAAATTTTATTCCGTATTAAATCCAGGTTATCGAACCAAACTTGAGATTTTATTTCGCTTAAACTTAGTGATGGAAAAAGCATTAATTCACAGAAAGTAATTGATATATTTTGATAATTTTTCTTTGCGATGCTCTTTATTTCTTTCTGTGATTTTTCTGGGAATGCATTTTTTAGATTACTAAGAACTGTTTTCTTTCTAATTGGAATAAAGTAATAAAAAAATGTACCAATAAGCTGTGCAAGCTTGCGAGATTTTTTCAGTCCTAATGCTAAAAGAATTTTATTAAATTGACGAAAGAAGAAAAATTCAATTTTATTTTTATTTAGCATAAGCTATTGAGTTGTTAATCTTCTCTGCCAATAATCATCTCTTACTTCACCTCTTTTTGTAGAGTGCAGAAGTTCATAATTTCCAAAACCTGTTACATCGCCAAAAATAAAGCTAACGCCACCTTCAATTTGATTATAGAACCAAACTTCATAAGGTTTCATATTCGGTTCACTGGGATAGTAATCTCTCTGGTCAGGTTCGCCATAAATTAAATAAACTCTGCCTCTATCTGTTAAATAACCTTCTTTAGAATATACTCCAAAGTTCCTGTTAGCATATTCAACTCTCTTCATATAATCTTCTTTAAATTCATTAATTGGTGTGGAAGTGTCCGGGTCTCTTTGTTTCCAGAAATTATATAAAAATTCTCTTTTTGCATTCAAGGAATCAAGCTTTTTATATTGTTCAATTTCCTTTTGAGTAGCAATATATTTTATCTGAGAGAACATTTTATCGCATTCAGCATTATCAAAAACAGCAAACTCAGTTCCCATTATTCCTTTTGCTAAGGTTCGTGCAGCTGCAGTATCTATATATTTTGTATTGTAATAATAAAATCTTTTCGTAGAAATGTAAGCTTGATTTGTTTTATTATCTACCAGACTCAAAACAAGGTTATAAGAATCTGTTGGCATTTTTGAAAGGTTAATAGTTCCGACATCAACAAAAGCATTTTCGCTTTGTTTGACAGTTTTTGTTTGTTCATAAACTTTCTTGCCCACGCTATTAAAAAGAATTTTATGAAGCTTAAAATCATTGTTTGGGTCATCAAGTTTCAAATTGTAAAGTTCAGCATAGTAAAACAGAATTGGCATTCTATCTACATAAATCATTGATGGATTTGGAATAACTTCGAGTGTATTTTTATAAAAAATAGAATTAGGGTCAGCTCCTTCTTTTTTTATATTTGTTGCAATCTGGATATCGCTAACAGAATATTTATCTTCCTTAAATGGATTGATAATTACTTTTTCTCGAATAACTTTGTTTAAATCAGGATTACTGCTATCATAAGCTTTAACAAGCAAAGAATAATTTCCTTTTGGCACTACAAAACCTAGAACACCAATATAATTTCTTTCCTGTTCTTCAGTACCTTCAATTAGTGGATGTAATATTTTCCAATCTTTATAAATAAAAAAAGTATCTACATCATCATTTTTCATTTCAATATGAACAATAGCTTCTTTCAAAAAGCCCGAATCTGATTTTTTAATTTTCATATTGCTCGTATTTAAATCATAATAAAATTCCATGTAGACAGAACTTGTATCATATTTAAAACGTGCATAATCAAATTCAAAATTTAATTCTGTTTGTGCTTTGATAATTATTGATAAAACTAATACAAAAGTTAATGCC
>JARYLX010000222.1 GCA_029907415.1 Melioribacter sp. | reverse complement strand
AATTAAAATTCCAACAGCCTCGTATCCATTATAACGTGTAAATCCTTCCCGTTCTTTAAAGTTTTCACTTACACTTGCAATATCTTTTAATAATATTGTGCTTCCATCATAATTTCTTTTAATAATTGCATTTTTAATATCGGTTACATTCTGAAATTCACCTAGTATTCTTAATGAGTATTTAGAGAAACCTTTCATTATTGAGCCGGCAAGTATATTTATATTTGATGCATCTAAAGATCTTTCAATGTCATTGAAAGTGATGTTGTATAAATTCAATTTTACCGGATCAACATTTACTAGAATTTCTCTTTCAAGTCCTCCTGTTATAACTGCTTGAGCTATTCCTTCAATTTGTTCAAATCTTCTTTTAAAAATAGTTCTGCCTGCTTCTTTAAGATTTATCAATCGTTGAATTTCTTCCTGTGGAGAATTGTGTTCAACAAACTCAGGATTAGAAGCATTTAAATATTTTCTTTTTTCATTTGTTGACAAAAATTTTTTCTCTGAATCTTCTTTATTATTAAATGATAACACAAGAGTAAGTATTGGTGCAGCTGCTGGATCCGTTTTTATTATTGTAGGTCTTTCTGCTTCTCTGGGCAACATAATGCTGACATTATCAAGTTTTTCACGAAGAGATAGAATTGCATATTTCATATCAGTGCCCCAGGCAAAATCTATACTGATAATCGACATACCTTCTTTTGATACTGAGGTTATCTTTTTAATTCCTGGTATTGTAACAATAGCTGATTCAAGAGGTTCTGTTATTTGTTTTTCTACTTCTTCTGGAGTTGAATTTCTATAAGTCGTTTGAACTATTAAGCGAGGAATGTTAACATTTGGCAATAAATCAACACCAATACTTGAAAAAGCAAAAATGCTTAGTAATGCAATGCCTGTAAAAAACATTGCAATTGTAACCGGGCGGCGTATGCTAATTAAGCTTATCTTCAAATTTATTCTAAAAATAACTTAATTAATTTTGTGGATTATGAAAAACAGATTTTTAAACTTGATTAAAAACTGCTTTAACTTGCATTTGAAAAACTACCCTCTTACCACAGTCTAATCAAAAAAATTATAGTAAAAAATTTTTAATCTAATAACTTTATATAAAATCAAAAATTTATTTCACTTTTACAAGGTCGTATGCTTTTATTTTAATATTATCAGTATTTTCATCGGTTAATAAATAAATATGCCCATTTGAAACAAATGCTAAAATCCCTTCTACTTTATCATCAAAAATACAATCGTAATTCGAATTATAAATTTGTAAAAAATGCTCACCGCTTAACATAGACCTATTGTACCAGGATTCCTTATAAAGATTCACATAGTAAACTATTAATAATTTATTTTTTTCATCATAGTCTATATTACGGAACCATGTTATTTTTGAACCAAAATCTGCAGTAGCTTCAAAAGATTTCATAACTTCTTCCAGAGATATGTTAGGTGGTTCTTTGAAAAACCTCGGCTTGATTCCAAATACCTTTATCTTTTTTAAGTCTTTATCAATATGATGTATCAACGGAGATGCTAATTGTTTTGCATAAAAAGTATTTTCAGCACCTTTGACTAAAAGTACTCCTTTACGATAAATATTATATGGAGTTTCATTTTTATAGCTTTCATCCCAGGGTAATATTTCTTCTAATAATTCAAATGCTGAGTCACATACTGTTATAGATTTAGCTTTATCAAAATGTTTTTTTAGATTTAATGAGAGGTAACTTGCACCCGGCAAAATAAACTTATCATTAAATTTTATTGCGGGATACATTTGATAATAAATATGTTTAGGTAAATTATAATTTTTAATATAAATAAAGTTGGTATCGTATAAATTAGCTTTTTTTGTTCTATAGTCAATTAAAATGATATTTTTGTTATCAGTGCAGATATAGGGAGGGAAAGTATATTCGCCAGGACCTGTACCTTTTCGTCCTACTGATTTTATTAAATTCATTCTTTCATCAAATATCCAAAGTTTCTTAAAATAATGGTCTGTTATTAATATTTTCCCTCGCCAATATTTAATATCTTTTATTAAGCCAATATAATTCTCTTTTGTATTTCTATATATTATACTGTCCTTTAATTGCAACTCGTAATTAGCAACATAATTAGATTTATATATGAGCTTGTCATCTGCACTATTACATGATATAAACACTATTAATAATAAGTATAACAGAATTTCTTTATATACAACATTCATAACTTTTTACTTGTTAATATAAATTTATAGGGGGATAAATAAATTATTATCCCCCTTATAACATTGTAACTGTGTATTATAATAAAGCAAAATTAATTTTGTCAATTTATATTGTTAAATTATTATACTTTGCAATAATCGAGATAAATCACGCATTACAATCAGCATCTTCACAAAACTTCATAATATTATGGACGTATAACAATTATTTAATATTTCACTGCTCTTTTCTGAAATAATTTCTTCTAATTTTTTACCTTCGAGAGATTCTTTTATTTTTAAGTCATTCTTAAATGTCCTAACAGAATCTTGATATTGATATAACAATCGATTATAAGCTGGTTTAGTACTACTGAAATAAGCTAATAATAATACAATAATTAAAGATACATATACAATATCATTCTTATAAAACACAATTTTCTTAATGAATTTATTCAGCACTGTTTTTTCTCTCCAGTCTGCATATTAATAACTTTAGAAATTTTGGATCCTCTTTATGTATAACATAAATCTTCCCGTTATCTACAAAAGCCAATCTCCCCGGTAATTTATCATCATAAATTACATTGTAGTTATCATCAAACACCTGTAAATAATGTTCACCTCTCATAAGAGACCTATACTTATAAAAATCTTCAAATAAATTGGTATAGCCGAGATACAATCTCTTTTCGCTTTTATCATATTTTATATTATGCCATCTTGTAATTTTAGAATGAAATTTTGCATTAGCTTCTACTGATGCCTGTGTTTCTCTTAATTTTAATTTCGGCGGGTCTTTATACTTTTTTGGTTTCCTGCCAAAATGTTTTATAAGATTCAGATTCTTATCATAAAGCTTTATGTAATATGCAGCACCTTGAATTGTGAAAAAATGATTTTCATCTTTTTTAGTTACAAAAGCATGATGAAGTTCTCGAGTGTAACCCTCCAGCTCATCATTAAAATAATTATCGTCCCATTCATCAAAATTTATATAAGTTCTAAGTGTTGTATCAATTTTTATAAAAGGCTTGTATTTTTTATAATATGACTTTTCTACTATTGAGTATGGGTATGAGACATTAAAAATAAAAAAATCTCCAAAAGAAATTGGAGTATACGGATCATATATTAACTCATTTGGAAGATGCTTTCTCTCAATCAATTCTAAATTTTGATTATACTTATCAATAATTCTATCTGTAGTAAGCCAGATATAATTACTATCATATATTATACTTGGGGGATAAGTATATTCTCCCGGTCCTTTACCTTTTCCCCCAATAGTTTTAATAAAATTCAGTTCTTTTGAGAATAACCAGATTTTTTTAAGAAAGAAATCTGATATCAATATTTTGTTGCCTATAAGTTGAATATCATGAACGCGGCCTATAAAAAGTGTATCCCTGTAATAATATGTGAGACTGTCAATAACTTTGAGATTGTAATTATCTTCATAGTTTGATGTATATATATCATTATTTTTATTGGTAGAACATTTAACTATAATTAAAATTATGAATAGTGCAGTTACATATCTTTTCATAATAAATTTTATATTTTACTTTTACATTCTATCATTAGTTTTTAATTTTATTTATAATTCTGAAATTATTTATTATCAATATTCATTTAATTAAAAAAAGTAAGCTTTTAATACTAATATAAATAAGAATAGTTTTAGCAAGAATTTTTCTTATAATATCTAAAAAACTTTAACCTTCTTCTAATTAGAAAAGTATCGATACAAAATTCTATAAAATATTACTGTATATTTTGGGAATTCTTTATTTGGGAAAAAAGAATATTTAACTACTCTATTTGTATCCAATATGAAAACATAAGGTGTATTGTCTTCCCCTGGAAAAAGTTTAGAATCTATCGGAATAAAATAAATATTGTAGTTATATAGTTTATTTATTTTATGAAAATTATAGAAATTTTTTATGCCAGAATAAGAAGTAATTATTATTATTTTATCTTTGCCTATTTTTTCACCTAAATCTTTTAGACGAACTATTTCACTGTCAACACATATTTGACAATTTAATGATGTATATCGAAAAACTAATTTTTCACTTTTCCTTAAAATGCTACTAATCGTAATCTTTTTCCCATTTATATCCAACAATTGCAAATTATGAAGTTTTGTACCATTAATTTTCAGTGAATTTTCAACTGCATATTCTGTATACTTTTTAAAATATTCGTTTCATATTAGTACTTTTTACTGATAAAATTCTTATTATATTAATTAGAGTAATTGATATTATTATTAAAAATATAAACAATATTAAGAAAATCCTTTTATTCATTCTTAAGTTTATACTTTATTACTATTGGATTAGAAAAAGAATTCATCTTTTTGATAATAGCTTTTAGTTTGGCATTTTTAATATATGGTTTAACTAATTCTATATGATAACTATCAAATATCCCATAAATAAAATTATTATCCGTTGTAAAACAGTTTGTAAACCCGATATTAAGTATGTCATCAACAATTTTACTTGTACAAAATGTGACATTATCATGTTTATTATAAAGAAAATAAATTAACTTATTATTAACTATCGATGTAAATAACAAATAATTATCAGTTTCACAGTAATTTGAAATAAAGTATATATAATTAGAAGTCATCAACTTTTTAATTTTATCTTCTCGAGAAAAATCATCAGGAAAAATTTCTTTAGGTAAATTATAC
>JARYLX010000221.1 GCA_029907415.1 Melioribacter sp. | reverse complement strand
TCATGTAAAAATATTTCTCAACTAAAACAAATTCACAATTTTGGTGAATCTGATTTTAGTTTTTATCCTTTGTTTATTGGTGGAATAAAATTTCCTGTTAGAGAGAAAACCAATCTCTGGAATGATTATCCGTCAGAAATCTGGTACGTTCCAGAAATATCTTTTATTAAATATAAAAATAAATGTTACTTTGCTTTCAATTTTATGTATGATATGTTGAATGAAAAAACTGAAAAAGTTCTTGAGAAAAAAATTAGTAAAATTCTAAGCAGCTCAGAAAAATTTTATTATCAAAAAAATGATGAAATTAGTGATACAGAATTTGATGATTGGAGTGTTATGATTTCGGATGCGTTAAATAAAATAAAATATAAAGATTTAGAAAAAGTTGTTCTTGCAAGAGTTAAAAAAATTAGTATCAGAGGAGAAATTAATTTTACTGAGATAATCGATAAACTTAAAACCCAATTTCCTGAATGCTATGTATTTGCCTGGAGAAATAATAATTCAGTTTTTTTTGGAGCTTCACCGGAATTACTTGGAAGAATTTCAAAAAATAAATTTGAAACTGATGCTCTTGCTGGTTCAATTAAACGAGGGATTAATGAAGAAGAAGATTTCATACTTGAAAATGAATTATTAAACGATAGCAAAAATATACACGAACATAAATCTGTACTGAAATTTATTGTTGAAAATTTGTCGAAGTTATCTGAAAGTGTGAATTATGATAAAACAAAAGTCAAAAAATTAAGGAATATACAGCATCTTTGGACCCCAATTAATGCAATTGTTCGAAATGATGTTTCTGTCATTTCGTTAATAAAAAGCATTTACCCAACACCTGCAATTTGTGGTTTGCCAAATAAAAGAGCATTGGAAGAGATAGAACAATTAGAAAATTTTGACAGAGGTTTGTATGCAGGTATTTTAGGCTGGTTTAATGTAGAAGGAAATGGAGAGTTTGTAATAGGAATTAGGTCTGCTCTTTATAAAAATTCTTTTCTATATGCCTTTGCTGGTTGTGGTATAGTTGAAGGTTCGGAAATAAAAAGTGAATTTGAAGAAACAGAGCTTAAATTAAAACCAATGCTTTCACTTTTTCGAGAGAGATTAACAAATGAAAATATCAGTTAATAGAAATACAGTCTGGTGTGATTTATTTGTTAATAGACTTGTAGAATATGGAGTGAAATATGTGTGTATTTCACCTGGTTCGAGAAGCACACCATTAACTTTAGCATTTAGTCAAAATGAAAATATAAAAGTATTTCAAATTGTTGATGAGCGTTCGTCTGCTTTTTATGCACTTGGAATGGCAAATAAATCAAAAACACCGGTTGCTGTGTTAACAACATCCGGAACTGCAGTAGCAGAACTTTATCCTGCAATTATTGAAGCATATTATCAAAGGGTGCCTCTGATTATTTGCACAGCAGATAGACCGCCTTACCTTAGAAATACAGGTGCCAATCAAACTATTAATCAAGATAACATTTTTGCAAATCACATTAGATATTTTGCAGATGTTGGTTTGCCAGAAGTTAATTTAGCAAAATTAAAAAGTTTGATTAAAAATACAGATGAAGCATTAAAAATTGCTTTGATAGAAAATCCTGGTCCAGTTCATTTGAATTTTCCTTTTGAAAAACCATTTGAACCCGATAGTTACACAGAAAAGGTAGATATTGAATTCCTGAATAAAATTTATAACTCCATCGATTCTGTTGACTTTAAGGAAAAAAAGAAAAAGTATTTAATAAATGATTCAATAAAAAAACTATTTAATCATGAAAAAGGATTAATCATTGTTGGATACAATGGCTATGATGAAGAATTTGCAAAGTTATGCGTAGCTTTATCAGAAAAATTAAAGTATCCAATTTTTGCTGATATATCTTCTGGATTAAGACATGGAAATCATTCAAAGAAAAATATAATTGAGAATTTTACATCGATTGTAAAATCAAAACATTATTTGAAAAAATATGACCCTGAAATCATTTTGCAGTTTGGTGGTTCTCCAACTTCAAATGTAATATTGAATTATTATAAAAATTCTAAAGCAGAGAAAATTTTGATAAATGAATTTGGTGATAGAAATGACCCATCATTAACTGCAAAAACAATTTTGAAAATTAATCCGGCCGAATTTTGCAGGCTTGTCTTAGAAGAAATTAAGACTTTACAATTTAATAGAAACAACAAATGGCTAAAAAATATAATTCGATTAAATCAAATTGCAGAAGAAATCAAACGAAATAAACTAAAAGAAGAAAAGATTAATTTTGAAGGGAAAATTATTTATGAAGTTTTCGATCTGTTGCCCTCAAGGTGTAATGTGATGCTTTCAAATAGTCTTCCAATACGTGATGCAGATTTTTTTGTTTCATCAAATCAAAAACGAATTAATGTTTTTTGCAATCGAGGCGCAAGTGGAATTGATGGAATAAATTCAACTGCGCTTGGAATAGCAGCTGTATCTAAACAACCAACTATTTTAATAACAGGCGATTTAGCATTCTATCATGACATGAATGGTCTTCACAATGCTATTAAATTCAAAATACCATTAACAGTAATTTTAATCAACAATAATGGCGGTGGAATATTTGAGTCACTACCAATATCGCGGTATGGCAAAACTTATATTCAAAATTTTGTTACACCGCTGAATATTGATTTTTCAAAATTTGTTAAAGCTTATGGCGGTGAATATTTTTTAATAAAAAACTTTTCTGAATTAAAAAAGAAACTATTGTCGTCAATAAATAGTAAAAAATTCGCAGTTCTTGAGATAAAAACAGATTCTAAGAAGTCGAAATTAATTCGTGAAAAAATTTGGGAGTCTATAACTTCCTCAATTAATTTGAAATTAGATGAAGATAATAGTAAATCAAATTGAATTTAATATTCTAATTGATGAAAGCAAAAGAAGCGGAGAAAAAATTCCAATTGTATTTTTACATGGATTTACAGGCAGCGCAGAAGATTGGCATTTTATATTTGATAAACTTCCCGACAAATATTTTCCTATCGCAATAGATTTAATTGGACATGGATTAACTGAATCTCCCGATGATTCATGCTATTACACTTGTACTGCAATAATCAATCAACTCAGCAGTATATTTGATTATTTGAAAATTGATAAACTTATTATCTGTGGTTATTCAATGGGTGGGAGAGCTGCACTTTCTTATTGTTTGCATTTTCCTGAAAAATTAATTGCTGCTATATTTGAAAGTACAACAGCTGGGATTGAAGATTTTGAATTAAAAAAGGAGCGGGTTATTTCTGATTTTATAATGGCAGAAAAAATTCGAAAAGATGGCATAGAAAATTTTATTGAATACTGGATGAATCTCCCGCTCTTTGAATCTCAAAAAAAAATTTCAAGTTATGATTTAATTAAGAACAAAAAATATCAAAACAGCGTTATAGGATTGTCGAATTCATTGCTTGGTTTTAGTACAGGTTTAATGCCAAACTACTGGAATAAATTAAACTTGCTTAAATTTCCTGTGCTCTTGATTACTGGTGGTCTGGATGAAAAATATACAGCAATTGCAGAAAAGATGAAGATTAGATTTCAGAATTCAGAACATAAAATAGCAGAAAATTGTGGTCATAATGTTCACTTAGAAAAACCCGATGTTTTTATTAATTTTGTTTTGAATTTCTTAAATAATCTTGAAAGGAAATATTATGAGTTATAATTGGATAAAAGCAAAAGATTATCAGGACATTATTTATGAGAAGATGGATGGAATTGCAAAGATAACTATTAATCGACCAGAAAAGAGAAATGCATTCCGTCCAGAAACCGTATCCGAATTATACGATGCATTTAATGATGCACGAGAGGATACAAATATTGGTGTAATTTTATTAACAGGAAAAGGTCCAGCAAAAGATGGCAAATATGCATTTTGTTCCGGAGGTGACCAATCTGTTCGTGGTGATAAAGGTTATGTTGGAAAAGATGGGGTTCCAAGATTAAATATTCTTGATGTACAAAAACAAATAAGAAGTATTCCAAAACCAGTAATTGCTCTTGTTGCTGGATATGCAATAGGTGGCGGACATGTTTTGCATGTTGTTTGTGATTTAACAATAGCAGCAGATAATGCTATATTTGGTCAGACCGGACCTAAAGTAGGAAGTTTTGATGGCGGATTTGGTGCAAGTTATCTTGCAAGAATTGTAGGACAAAAGAAAGCACGCGAAATCTGGTATCTCTGTCGTCAATATAATGCACAGGAAGCACTTGAGATGGGTCTTGTCAATAAAGTAGTTCCTGTAGAACAGCTCGAGGAAGAAGGAATTAAATGGGCAAAGGAAATTCTTGAAAAAAGTCCTCTTGCAATTCGACTATTAAAATCAGCTTTCAATGCAGAACTTGATGGTCAGGCAGGAATTCAAGAACTCGCTGGAAATGCTACATTGCTTTATTACATGACAGAGGAAGCTCAAGAAGGAAAAAATGCATATATTGAAAAAAGGAAACCAGACTTTTCTAAATTTCCAAGAGTGCCATAATTTTTATGAATTCTGTTTCAATTACATCAACAAAAAAATTTTACATATGGATTTTAGCTGCACGACCTAAAACATTACCCGCAGCAGTTGTACCTGTTGTAGTTGGTTCATCAATTGCAATTTATTATAACAAATTTGATTTAATTGCATCATTAATAGCATTGCTTTGTTCTTTATTGTTTCAGATAGGAGCTAATTTTGTTAACGACCTTTTTGATTATCTTCATGGAACTGATAAAAAGGAAAGAACAGGACCTCAAAGAGCTGTAGCATCAGGATTAATTTCTGTTCGTGAAATGAAATTTGGAATAATAATAGTCTTTGGTTTAAGTTTTTTGCTTGGTTTATATCTTGTTTATCTTGGCGGCTGGTTAATTTTTCTAATTGGTGTTCTTTCTATAATTACTGCAGTTGTTTACACAGCGGGTCCTTTTCCGCTTGCATATCATGCGCTTGGAG
>JARYLX010000220.1 GCA_029907415.1 Melioribacter sp. | reverse complement strand
AATATCTCCGTTCATTAAATTTGCCATTTTTTTTGCTACTGATAGCCCTAATCCACTCCCTTCAAAATTTCTGCGTATTCCTTCACTAAGCTGTCTGAATTCCCTAAAAATTTTTGATTGGTCTTCTTTTGCAATTCCAATACCAGTATCAATAACTTTTACAATTGCATAACAATTTTTCGAATCATGATTTGATGTGACTACAATTCTAACACTTCCAACAGAAGTAAATTTGAAAGCATTATCTACTATATGCAGTAAAATTTGTTTGTAAAGATTTTCATCGCCAATTGCACAAATTTCTTCATCCTGGACTTCAATACTAAATGACAGTGATTTTTCAGCGGCTGTTCTGTCATAATTTGTTAAGAAATATTTTGTATAAGATGCAAGATTAAATTCTGTAATATTTATAGGAAAAGTTCCAGATTCAATTTCAGATAAGTTGAGGATGGAGTTTAATGTAACTAAAAGTCTTTTGCCGGATTTTAATATTTTATCTACAATATCAACGTGTTCTGCGTTCTTTAATTCATCCCTTAATAAACTTGCAAATCCAATAATTCCTGTTAATGGAGTTCGCAGTTCATGACTCATATTTGATAGCAGAGTGGATTTCAATCTGCTTGCTTCTTCAGCGCTGTCAAGAGCACGTTTTAATTCGAACTCCATTTCTTTTTTTTCAGTAATATCTTCTTTAATTGCAAGAAAATGAGTTATTTCACCTTCATCATTTTTAATAGGTGATATTGTTGCAGATTCCCAATAAAACTCACCATTTTTCTTTCTGTTTTTGAATTCCCCTCTCCATTCTTTGCCAGATAGAATTCTTTGCCATAATTCTTCATATTCATGATCCGGTGTATAACCTGATTTTAAGAAGTTAATTTTTTTGCCTCGAACTTCTTCGAAGAAATAGCCTGTTACTTCTGTAAATTTTGGGTTGGTATATTCAATTTTCCCATCTAAGTCAGTAATAATTATAATCGAAGAACTCTGGTCAACTATTCTTGATAATTTATTAACCTGTTCAAGAATTTTCTTTTTCTCAGTCACATCTTGAAAATATGTAATTAAATATTTTTCGTTATTGAATGAATAAACCGATACATAAATTTTTAAGTCGAATTCACTACCGTCTTTTCTTTTCCCTTTGATATTGTTGAATTCTAAATGAGAACTAAGGTTAATGGCATTTGATAATATTTTTTTTACATTGTTTTGATTTGCTTGATTAATGAATTCTAAAATTGATTTCCCATTAAATGAATCATTTTTATCAATTCCAAATAATCTATTGAATGCGGGATTATGCATTACAATTATTTCATTTTGTAGAACAGCAAAAGCCTGTGCACAATTTTCAAAAATGAAGCGGAATAACTCTAAAGAGTGTTCAGCTTGAAAATTTGATTCGTATTTTTTTGCTTTTACTGTCTGTTCTCTTTCCATAATTTTTAATTATTTTGCTTTTGGAAGTGTTATATAAAATGTAGAACCTTTTCCGGGTTCGCTTTCAAACCAGATTTTGCCACTATTTAGTTCAACCATCTCTTTGCATAAAATTAATCCTAAGCCGGTACCTGTCTCATTTTCTGTACCGTGTGTTGTAATTTGTTCACCAAGCTTAAATAATTTTTCTTGAATATCTTTATCCATTCCAACACCCTGGTCCGCTATTGATACCTGAATATAATTTTCATGTCTTTCTGCATCGATAACTATGGTTCCACCTCTCTTCGAATATTTAATTGCATTTGATAGTAAGTTATTGAATATTGCGTTGACCATAGTTTCATCTGCAAAAGCTTCAAGATTTTCTTTCAGGTAATTAATCACAGTTAGCTTTTTATTCTCGAGAGCGTTTTTATTTAAGTTAATTACATTAACCATTTCTTGATATAAATTACACTTTGTTGGGTTAAATTGAACAGTGCCAAGTGCAAACCGAGACCATTGCAATAATCCTTCTATAAGATTATATAAATTTTTCACTGATGTCTTAGCATAACCAAGATATTTTTTTAGTTCATCGGTTGTAAGTTCATCAAATGTTTCGGAAATTATATCAAAAATTCCAAGCAGACCTTGAAATGGACTTTTTAAATCGTGTGCAATAACAGAAATAAATTTTTCTTTTGATGATTTATCTTGAGTTAATTCTTCAATCTGTTTTTGAAGTTGTAAATTATTTTCTTCGAGTTTCCTGATTAAATCTTCTAAATTTACTTCTGTGATTTCTGATTGGACATCAAATTTAATTGTGATCCCGCCTGCAATTTTATCTGTATAATCTACAAAAACCCATAATCGGTAGGGGAATCCAAAAGTCTTTAATGGATAAGAAGAAAATTTTATAAATCGGTTTTCTTTGCAGCTTAAGATAAGACTTACATTTTTTTCTTCATTTTTAGATAATTCTTTTAAGAGATTCACATTTCCCAATTCATTCAAACAATTTTTTTCAAGATAATCGATGAACTCCTGAATATTTTTTGAATGAATCTCTTCGTAATTTATTCCAAATAATTTGAGTAATGAAGTGTTAGAATAAATTATCGAACCTGAATTATCGCTTACTAAAAATCCAATATCGAAAGCATTTAATAATAAATATAAAGTGTGCAAACCTTTTACATTAAGCTTTACATTCTCTGAATTATTCTGTATAAGATTGTTGTTTTGTATCATTATAAAAATTTATTTATTCAAATTAGACTTATCTGCACAAAATAAATTACTTCACATTTTATTATCGAAAAAGATTTTGTTTTCTTTAATTTAAATCAAAATATAAAATTCAAATTTTGGTTCCGAATATAATCATTTCGAGCTAAATCTTTTCAGAAACTTTTCGATAATCAAAGTGGACGATTATTATCATTTGGCTAATATTATTCATTATAAACTTTAAAAAACATACATAAGAAGATTTTTTTTGATGATAATGACAGGCACATAACTTGAAAGTTATTCAAAAACAAATAATGGTCTTTTATGAATAGTAGTTCTATCAATGAAAATTTTTTTAATGAATTAGAAAAATATTCAAGCGACGAAATAATTGATGTTTTATATTCATTAGATGAAAGTTCAGATGTTGAAAAGTTTGTACCTCAAATATGTTCACTCATATCGCATGAAGATAAAGGTGTGCGTAATGCTGCTACAATGTTGTTATTAAATCATCGTCCAAAAGAAGCTCCATCTCATCTTGTCCATTATATTTCTTCTCCTGATATATCGATTAGAAATCTTGCTGGAGAAATTTTAGCAAAACTTGGAGATTTATCTGTTGATGCATTAATGGAATATAATCATGATAGAAGTGATGATGATAATAAATTTATAATCGATTTACTTGGTATAATTGCTAATCCCAGATCAGTTAATCATATAATCGAGGTTTTGAGTACAACAGATAATGATAATGTTATTCTTGCCTGTATTGAAGCACTTGGCAATATTCGTTATGAAGATGCTGTTGATATATTGCTTCTTTTCTATGAAAGGAATGAATTATACAAACCAACAATTGTAGAAGCCTTAGGGAAAATTGGTTCTCAAAAGGCTCTTAATTTTCTAATTTCGAAATTTAATTCTGAAGATGAATTAACAAAATATTCAATTCTGGAAAGTCTTGGATATATAGGAGATGTGAACACATATTTCTTTCTTCTTGAGCAAATCTTAAATGTTCACGGACCACTTGTATGGCCACTGATAACGTCTATCTTTTTATTAAAAGAAAAATACAATCTTGATATTCCTTTTGATGATAAAATGAAAAGTTTGTTAATGTATACATTGAGAGAGGGAAATGCTGAACATAAAAAAATTGCTTTATCATTGATAAATGTTTTTAATGATAAAGATATTTTACTTGCAAGTTTAAGATTTCTTGGAGAAGATTACGAGCTTGATGAAATAATTCGCTCAAAGGTAACAAATAATATAATTTTTGTTTTTGAAGAAATGCCCCGCATACTAAATGAAAAACCAGAAAATGTAGTTCATATTTTGAATTTGCTTTTGTCAATTATATCGGACGCCATGAATTCCGAAGCCCAATCTCAAATATCTTTAATGATGATACGTAATCTGATTCATTCTGTTAGTGAATATTTAACTCATCCAGACGAAGAGGTAAGAAGAGCAAGTATGGAAATAATATTTAATCTTGACCCGGAAAGTGCACTACTGTTTATTGATTCGATGATTAATGATGAAAATATATGGAACAAATTAAGATTAATAGAATTACTTGAGACCGTTGAAAATTCTGAATCGACAAACGCATTAATTCGCTTAGCACAGGATGAAGATGAGATGGTTAGAAGTAAAGCACAGGAAGTAATTGAATTAAGAAAGAAAATTAATTCCACTACAAAATAATTAAAAATATGAGCCAATTTACTGAATTAAATGTTTCTGATATAAGTAAGAACTTAAGCAGTGTTTTACCGAAGCAGATGACTATGTCGCTTCAGTTATTTCAGGAAATACGAAAATATATTTACGATTTGACTGGTATTTATTTTCAGGATAATAAAAAATATTTGCTCGAAAGCCGTTTGCAGAGGAGAATTTCGTTTCTTGGATTAAAAGATTATGAAGAATATTTCAACTTATTAAAAAGCAATAGAAATACAGAAGAAAAGAAATATTTTTACGAAGCAATAACAATAAACGAAACATTCTTCTTTCGAAATCAACCACAGCTTGACGCACTTGCTTCTAAAGTATTTCCTGAAATAATTCAAAATAAAATTTCACAAAAGAAAAATAGAGTGCGGGTTTGGAGTGCAGCTTGCTCATCTGGCGAAGAAGCATATTCGATTGCGATGGTATTTGATGATTTAGTGAAACCGAAATATCCAAATATTGAAATAGAAATTATTGGAACCGACATAAGTTCAGCTGTTATTGAAACGGCTAAAAATGGAGTTTATAAAGAATACTTGGTTCGTAATATTCCTCCATACTACTTAAAAAAATATTTTT
>JARYLX010000021.1 GCA_029907415.1 Melioribacter sp. | reverse complement strand
GAGAGGGTGAAAATAGCTCTGTCCTGGCAAATTATCTGTAATGGCCCCATCAATACATTTAAATTTTTATTATATATTAAATCAAGTATTATCTGTACAAAGTTTCATACAAAAAATTATAAAAATATTTTTGTACTTGAAGACCACTCAATTATAGGCGGATTAGGGGAAAGAATTTTAGATGCCCTAGCAGATATTCATCATTTTCAAGCAAAAAGATTTGATATCATTGGACTTGATGATTATCCAGAGTGCGGAACTCCTCAAGAAGTTTTACAATATCACGGATTGGATGGGATGTCAATTGCAAAAAGAATTTCTAATATTGACAATCTTGATAATATTTTTCATAGGGATGAGGACAAGAATTATAATGATTCTGCCCCACAGTAATTTACACTAAAAAATCTGTTAGCATAAATTCCCACTTTCTAAAAACTAAACTATAACATTTATCATAATTGATAAATCAGTAGTTTATTTTCAATTAAAAAAGCAATTTTTCTTCTGGCAAATTTTTTGAAGTTCTATTATGAAAATATCAATAAATAATTATGGAGTATTAACAAATGGTAATTACTGATGATTGTATAAGCTGTTCTGCCTGTGTTGATGAATGTGAAAATAATGCAATTTACAATGCAGGAGAAGAATACACGGTTAATGGTGAAACCCATCCTCCACTTTCTGAAGAACATACATTTATTGCCCCGGAATTATGCAATAACTGTAAGTCATGTGTTGAAGTCTGTGCTGTTGATGCTATCGTAGAACAATGATCAATATATTGCCTCCTCTATAAAAAAACCCGATTCATTAATTTGAATCGGGTTTTTCATTCATTAGACTAAATTTAATTTGCTTGTTCTATATAAGGTTTAATTTTTGACATCAAATGATATTTGGGAACTGCTCCAATAACTGCATCAACCATTCTTCCATTTTTGAAAATTCCGAGTGTAGGTATACTCATAATGCCATATTGTGAAGCAACTCCATAATTTTCATCTGTATTAACTTTTACAACTTTTAACTTTCCTGCATTTTCTTTTGCAATTTCTTCTACAATTGGAGCAACCATTCTGCATGGTCCACACCATGGTGCCCAGAAATCAACAAGTACTGGAAGTTCAGATTCCAAAACTTCTTTTTGGAAATTAAAATCTGTGCCTTCAATAATGTTATTCATTTAAAACTCCTATTTTATTTTTGCTAACGATTTGATGCTATTTCTTTCTAAAAGATTCAAAATCATTGGAAGAAAATTTTAAAAAATTTCACCCATTAAGTATTCTAATTACTTCATCATGAATTTTCCCTCCAGTAGCTACAATACTGTTGCCTTTTACAGGATTATCTCCATAATAATCAGTAATTTTTCCACCAGCTCCATTAATTACTGGAATAAGCGCCATCAAATCCCATGGACTCATAATCGGGTCAATCATTATGTCAGCATAACCTGTAGCCACAAGATAATAACCATAACAATCGCCCCAGCTTCTAAATAATTTTACTTTTCTTATTAGATTATCCAAACCTTTCAAATTGCGATATTTTTCAAAGTTCATATAATCTGTAATTAATAAAACAGCTGAAGAAATATTTTCACAATTTCTTACAGTAACTTTTTTACCATTTAATTCAGTTGATTTATTATCCCCTATCAAAAACTCATCAAGAACAGGTAAATTAATCGCGCCTAAAATTGGTTCATCATTTTTAAGTAATGCAACTAAAGTTCCAAATAATGGAGTTCCACATATAAAACTTTTTGTTCCATCAATTGGGTCAAGAATCCATTTATACTCAGCATCAGGATTGTAATCACCAAATTCTTCACCAATTATACCGTGCTCAGGAAATTCATGCGTTATTAATTCACGCATGATTTCTTCAGATTTTTTATCTGCAATTGTAACTGGCGAAAAATCATCTTTTGTCTCTACCACAATTTCTTTTCTGTAATATTCTCTTATAATTTTTTTACTTTCATCTGCTAATAGTTTAACAAATTTTTTAAAGTATGATATTTCATTCATTTTGTAACTCTTTTTTATTTTCGAATTAATCAAAATAGTATTCAAAATTATAGAATTATTTTTCTTATCCAAAACTCTTTATTTTAGCAGCATAGAAAATTAAAAAATATGAATATATTACCTGCAAATAGCGAAACAATAACAAAAGCAGCCGAGATAATTCGTAATGGCGGACTGGTTGCTTTTCCTACAGAAACAGTATATGGTTTGGGTGCTGATGGATTAAATCCAATAGCAGTAACAAAAATTTTTGAGGTTAAGAAGCGACCTGCTTTTAATCCACTTATTCTTCATATTTCACAAAAAGAATGGATAAAAAAATATGCAATCTATAATGATGAAAGGATTGATAAGTTAATCGAAAAATTCTGGCCTGGTCCTCTTACCTTAGTTCTTCCTAAGACTGATATAGTTCCTGATATAGTAACATCAGGAAATCCCACAGTTGCAATACGAATGCCCAACCATAAAATTGCACTTGAATTAATAGAAAAAAGTAACACTCCAATTGCTGCACCAAGTGCAAATAAATTTGGTCATTTAAGTCCCACTCAGGCTGAACATGTTAAAAAAAGTTTGGGTGATAAAGTTGATTTAATTCTTGACGGCGGCAAATGCAATATTGGACTGGAATCTACAATTGTTCAGTTCTACGAAGGAAATTTTTATTTGCTCCGTCCTGGAGGTTTATCAAAAGAGGAAATTGAAGATACAATAAATTGTAAGCTACAATTAAACTTAGAATCAAAAAAACCAACAGCACCCGGACAATTGCCATTTCATTACTCACCTGTTAAACCAATATTTTTTTTGAACGAAGAAAGTTTAAAAAAATATTCTAGTAAAAAAATTGGTGTTCTTTATTTAAGTGAAGAAAAAATTCAATATGATTTTGCATCCGTTAAAATTTTATCTCCATCAAAAGATTTAAGAGAAGCTGCTGCAAATTTATTTAAATATCTGCACGATTTTGAAAAAGAAGAAATTGATGTAATTTTAGTTGAACCAATTAAAGAAGTAGGATTGGGACTGGCTATAATGGACAGACTAAAAAAGGCAGTTAAAAAATATTCAGATAAGATTTAAAAAATATTGTATATTTAAACCAAAATTTATATTTCTTTTTGGGTGCATTAATAAAATATGAACACCAGCCGAAATAATAACCAACAAAATAAAATTTCTCCTTTAAATAATTTTTTTGAATCCAAAGAAAATATCAAACTTTTAATCCATGCAATAAATTCTGTTCATGAATGCATAAGTGTAACAGATTTAAATCACGAAATGATTTTTGTCAATCAAACTTTTCTTGATACTTACGGATATAAACTCGAAGAAATTCTTGGAAAAAATACCCAGATTCTCCGCTCGGAAAAAAATGACCCTCGAATATTAAAAGAGATAAATGAAGGAACACAAAAAGGTGGATGGCATGGAAGACTCTTAAATAAAAGGAAAGATGGAAGTGAATTTGTTATTGAACTCAGTACTTCCGTAGTCAGAAATGAGAATGGGGAACCTATAGCTTATATTGGTTTAAGTAAAGATATTACTGAAATTGTTAAAACCGAAGAAAAATTATTTGAAACTGAAAAAAAGTATCAAGAACTTTTTATGGAAATTAAAGATATTGTTTATGAAAGCACAATTGACGGAAAATTCATTGAACTTAATCCTTCAGGCATGGAGTTCCTGGGTATAAAATCCTTAGATGAACTTAAAGATATCAATATTACATATGACCTTTATATTAATCCAAAAGACAGAGAAAAGTTCAAAAATGAATTAATAAAAAAAGGTTTTGTAAAAGATTTTGAAATTGCAATTAAAAAATTAAATGGAGAAATTGCTGTTGTTCTTGAAACATCTGTAGCAGTTAAAAACAAAGAAGGTGAAATTATTGGATATCGTGGAATTCTAAGAGATATAACCGAACGGAAAAAACAAGAAGCTCAGCTAAAAGAATTAATTGAAAAATTAGAAACTCTTAATCAAGAATTAAAAAACTCAAATGCATCAAAAGACAAATTTTTCTCAATAATTGCTCACGATTTAAGAAGTCCCTTCAGTTCACTTTTAAGTTTTTCTGAATTTTTATATCAGGATATAGAAGAATTAAGTAAAGATGAAATAAAATCTTTCGCAGAAAATATTAACGAAGCTGCAAAAACAGTATTTTCTCTTCTTGAAAATTTATTGCAGTGGTCACGCATACAAATTGGTACTATTTCATTTAGTCCAAAACACTTTACAATACATAATACAGCGAGTAAAGTTATAAATCTACTCTTGCATAATGCAGCAATTAAAAATATTGAGATTACTAATAAGATAAACAGCACACATACTGTTTATGCAGATGAAGATATGATTTTTTCTGTGCTTCAAAATTTACTTTCAAATGCAATTAAGTTTACGCATGAAAATGGCAAAATAATTTTTAATTCTGAAGAAAAGGATAGTGTAATTGAAATATCAATAAGTGATACAGGAATAGGCATGGATGAATCTGATACAGAAAAACTATTTAGAATCGATATACCATTTACAAAATCTGGAACTAAGAACGAAAAAGGAAGCGGTCTGGGATTAATTCTGTGCAAAGAAATGATAGAAAAAAATGGCGGGAAAATATGGGTTAAAAGTAACCCCGGTAAAGGAACAACCTTTACTTTTTCACTTCCTAAAAATAAAGCTGACCAATTATAACTCCATGACAACTCATATAAGTTTAATCAATGCAATGAATTTTATTTTTTTGAAATATAAACTTGAGGTTTCAAATGCAAAAAGATTTAATAATTGATAAAATAGAACAAGCTGCAAAATTGCTATCAGAAAAAGAAATTGATATGTGGTTAATTTATGTTCGTGAAACAGGAAATATGAAAGACCCAATGATGGATATTCTGGTTGGAACAAATGCAACATGGCAGTCAGCATTTATAATCACAAAAGATGGTAACACACATGCAATAATTGGTTCGCTTGAATATGAAAATATGAAATCTGTTGGAACGTATAAAAACATTCATCCTTATTTGAAATCCATTAAAGAAAAACTGCTGGAAGTATTAGAACAAATAAAACCAAATAAAATTGCAATTAATTACTCAAAAAATTCAAGTCTTGCAGATGGATTAACTTATGGATTATATCTTGATTTGCTTGACAACCTAAAAGAAACTGATTACATGAATAAACTTGTATCCTCAGAAGAACTAGTAGCATCACTTCGCGGAAGAAAAACAGCAAAAGAATTAGAACTAATTAAAGAAGCTATAAAAGAAACATTAAAAATCTTTGATAAAGTTACTAATTATATGAAACCGGGAATGACAGAAAAGCAAGTTGCATTATTTGTTCAGAATCTTGTTAAAGAAAGAGGATTCGAGCTTGCATGGGATAAGGAATATTGTCCATCGGTTTTTTCAGGTCCAGATACTGCAGGTGCTCACTCTGGTCCAACAGATAGAATTATTCAACATGGACATGTCGTTAATATGGATTTTGGATTAAAAATAAATGGATACTGTTCTGATTTACAAAGAACATGGTATGTATTAAAACCGGAAGAAAATAATCCTCCTGAAGAAGTTCAAAAAGGATTTAATGTTATAAAAGAATCAATCACAAAAGCAGCAAATGAATTAAAAGCTGGCAAAAAAGGCTGGGAAATTGATGAAGTTGCAAGAAATTATATTCAGATTAATGGCTATAGCGAATTTCCCCATGGTCTTGGACATCAAGTGGGTCGTTCTGTTCACGATGGTGGAGCACTGCTTGGACCAAAATGGGAACGATATGGAAATCTGCCTTTGCTTGAAATTGAAGATGGTAATGTTTTTACAATTGAACCAAGATTAACAATAGAAAATTATGGCATTGCAACAATTGAAGAAATGGTTTATGTAACAAAAGATGGATGCGAATTTTTATCAGATAGACAAAACGAAATTTATTTGATAAGATAATTATTCAATTATCAAACTTTTGGTTCAATAAAATTACAATACGATAAGATGTATATGCAAAGAAAGGTGCCGAAATTACATCAATTGTATAATGAACATGCTGCATTAGAACAAATATTCCAACCAAAATTGTAGCAATTAAAAAAATAATTCTAAGGGTTCTATTATTTACTACAAGAAAAAAGACAAACATTGTAGCAGTATGACCAGAAAAGAAAAGGTCTCTTAACAAAGTATTCCCCCCGCCAAAGAATTCAACGAAAGGGTCTTTCAGTGGAATTATTGTTTCAGGAGCATTTAGCGGCAAAAGAAAAATTGTAATTAATCTTAAAAGTGCAGTTAGACTATAAGATTGAATGGCTATAAGAAAATTTTCCGGATGAAAAGTTAAATGAATTAAAACTATTATCACACCTGAGTAAATCAAAGCAAATGTTAACCATGTAATATCTATGGGCTGGAATAAAGCTAAGATTGGGTCATTAAAAGAAAATCCAGAACGGGATTCATTATATTCAAGAAATTTTGCCAGTGATAATAAAATAAACAAAAGCAAAAGGGAGGAAATAAAAAATCTTGTTCTAAAATTTTTATCTAAAAGTTTTGGCTGCCAGATATTTTTTAATTTTTCAATTTCACTCAATATACAAATACCAAATTAATTTATTAAAAATATAAAAAAGTCTGCACATCTGTGTATTCAACACAGATAGTGCAGTATACAATTATTCAGTTATCCCCATCTCAATGATGTAACAGCAACAGGACAAGATAAAATATATCTTCTTAAATCACTCAGCTTTGCAGTTGCAAGTGCTATGGAGGAATCTGCAGCGCCGTAATATAATCTAACATCATCACCATCAACAATCCAACCACAAGGGAATACAACATCATCAACATCTCCTTCTTTTTCATAATGTTCTCTTGGGCCAAAAATCCATTCATCACTTCTTCGCAATACTTTAGTTGGGTCTTCCAGGTCTAACAATACCAGTCCAAGACGATATATTACGCCACCAGCAGTCCTTTTTACTCCGTGATATAAAACCAGCCAGCCTTCAGGAATTTGAATTGGAGGAGGTGACAGACCAATTTTATTTGCATCCCACCATGCTCCTTCTCTTGCTCTAATTAAAATTCTATGCTCACCCCAATGAATTAAATCAGGTGAAAATGAAATCCATATATGAGCTGCAGAGTATGGAGTAGAAATTATTGGCCGATGTAGCATTGCCCATCTATTACCAAATTTCTTTGAGAACAAAGCTGCATCTTTATCTTCAGGTGGTAATATTGCACCAATTCTTTCAAATGAGTTAAAATCTTCTGTCATTGCAAGAGAAACTAAAGGACCTCCATGAGAATAAGCTGTATATGTAATTGCATATTTTTTCAATTCATCAAGATAGGTTATTCTCGGGTCTTCTATACCCCAGATTTCTTCGGGATAATTAATCGGGTCAGGCAGCAATGTTGGTTTTGAATCAATATCCCAGTTAGTTTTTCCATCTTTACTTCGTGCAACAGTAAGATGTGATATCCCTCTTAAATCTTCTACTCGCATCAATAAAATTGTTTCTCCATTTACAGATACCGCACCACAATTAAAAACAGAATTAGCCGGATATGGTATATCATAAATTGTTATGATTGGATTTCCATCATATCGATGAAATAATTCATGAGAAGAATTACTCATATTTCCACACCAATTTTGTTTACTAAATGTTCGAAATATTACTCATAACTTTTAACATGCTCGTAAGATTTAATCATGTTTTCAATTCTATATACTTCAGCAAGTGAAAGTAAAAAGGATAAAGTTGATTCAGCTCCTTCATTTAGATTAACTCTATCAACATGAAGAGCATCATAACAACCTCCACTTACAGGGTCATATAGAGCTAAACCTAAATCATTTCTTCCCAGAAACCATTCAAACGCAATTCTTGCTTTATTGTACCAATAATAATCTTCAGTAATTTGAAAAGCATCAATACATGCAGATATAGTTTCATAAGCAGCAATGGGTTGTTGGTCAAAATCTGCTTTTGAGCCATTACGATTGTACCAGCCATCTGAACCAATTGGTCTGAAATAACCTGCCTCTGTAGTTTGAAGTTCAACAAGCCATTTTAATGATTCAAGACCAATTTCAAATGCTCTTCGATTATTAGAATAATTCCCAGTTAACATGAGTGCTTGTGAAAGTCTTGCATTATCATAAACCAGATAATCTTCAAACCATTTCCATTCATTATTTGAATTTCTTTCATAAAGTTCAATTAGTCTTTGTGTTAAATTTTCCTGTATTTGAATTGCTACTCTATCGCCACTCATTTTTTGCAAATATTCATAAATACCAATTAAACCGAATGCCCATGCTCGGGGAGATGTAAGTTCTGTTAAAATTGGCAATGCTTTGTTAAATAATTGAGTTGCCCACATTTGCAAATCTCTTTTCTTTGACCTATTAACACAAGTTCCAAGTGCCCAAAGTGCTCTGCCCTGAGAATCATCAGAACCAACATCTTCCTTCCATTTTCTATTAAAATCCATAAAGTTTCTAAATCTATTTTTCTTTTCATTAAATGAATAAAGAATAAATGCAGCATATTTTTTAGCTATTGCTTCAATCTGCTCATCCATTAAACCAATTTCTTCAAGCAGAATAGTTAATAGAAAAGCTCGAGCATTATCGTCCAAACAGTAACCTTCGCTGTGTAGAGGAATTGTAAATTTCGCATGTTGTAAAATTCCAGTTGAATCAGTCATATTAAATAGATGATTGAATTTAAACGAGGGTAATTCCATGCTTTGTTCATTCAAAGTTTTTACTGAAGAAATACTTTGCAGCTTTTCTAATCTTTGATTTCTTGCTTTTTGAAATGATTCAACATACAAATGAGCAATATTATTCCACACCATTTCTCTTCCAAGCATATAAGCTTTTTTTCTCATAGCATGACGCCTTGGCTCATCCTGCAATAATTTAATAATCTCATTTGCTATTGCGTTCGAATCTGCAAAAGGAACAATTACACCACGATTATCAGATAGCAATTCTTCAGCATGCCAGTAAGGTGTAGATATAACTGCTTTTCCACAACCAAAAGAGTAGGACAATGTACCCGATGTTATTTGAGCTTTATTTAAATATGGAGTTATATAAATATCAGCTGCGCCAATAAATTCTTTTAATTCTTCTGAATCAACAAATCGATTATAAAATATTACATTTTTTTTAACCCCTAAATCATGAGCCAATCTTTCAAGACTCATTCTATATGATTCACCATATTCTTTTACAATGTTAGGATGAGTTGCCCCAAGCACTATGTAAACAAGATTTGGGAAAACAGATATTACTTTCGGCAAAGCTTTAAGAACATATTCAATGCCTTTATTTGGTGATAACAAACCAAAAGTTAAAATTACATACTTGCCTTCAACATTAAATCTATCTTTATAAAAATTTGGGTCTACAAAAGCCATATCAGGAATTCCATGTGGAATTACATCAATAATATCTTCTGGCGCATTATAAATATTTTTGAGAAAATCTTTTCCCTTTTCTGTCATTGTAATTAAACGAGTTGAGTAAGAAATTAATTCTTTCATTACTCTTTTCTGGTCTGGATTAGGTTCATTTAATATTGTATGAAGTGTTGTTACAACAGGCATTCTTAAATTACGCAGTAAAGCTAAAATGTGACTTCCTTCTGTACCGCCAAAAATTCCATATTCATGCTGCAGACAAACAACATCAATGTTATTAAAATTAAGAAAGTCAGCTGCTTTTTGATAAGTATTAATATTCTGCTTATTGATTACAAATCTAACTTCTGACGGATATTCAAAATCCTGATCTCTGTCGCTTAAAGCCAGAACAAGACAATCTGTTTGTGGATATTGATTATTTACTGCATTTCTTAAATCAAATGTAAAAGTTGCAATTCCACATTTACGGGGCAAATAATTTCCAACGAACGCAATTTTTTTAAGCTTCTGCATTTCTACCATAAATCATCTCCTCTTTTATTTTTACAAATTTGAAATGATTAACAAGGTATGAAATAATTGGCAGCGTTTTTAAAATTTAACATATTTTATGGTTCCCAAAATTTCTCCATGCTTTTAAATTTTATTTTCCAATCTAGACTATTATCAGTGTAATACAAATAAAATTTTTGATTTTTTATTCGATAATAATTCGAACAAATCTTAAATGTTGTTAATAATTAAGGGAATACATGGAACTTCAAAAAAATATCAAGATTCTACTGGTTGAGGATGCTGGTGTAATGCGCCAGATGGAAATTAAAACACTTAATGCTCTTGGTTTCAAAAATGTTATTGAAGCTGAAAATGGTAAAAGTGCAATAAAAATTTTACAGAATGACCCCTCTGTTGAACTCATCATTAGTGATTGGAACATGCCTGAGATGGATGGATTTGAATTGCTGAAATGGGTAAGAAATAATGAGAGTACAAAAAATATTCCTTTCTTAATGGCTACTGGCAGAGGTGAAAAAAAAGAAGTTGAAAAAGCAAATGAAGCTGGGGTTAGCAGTTTTATTTCAAAACCTTTTAATAAAGATGAGCTTCTTGATAAAATTAATGAAGCTTTCGGTATTAAAGTTCAAGAGGAAATTAAATCTCGGTCTTTAGATTCAAGAATTACAAAATCAGGGAAAGCATTAATAAAAGCAATTCATATTCAGATAACAGACCATTTAACTTTAGGTGTATTAAAATATTTAATCAAAAAAGGGGAATTAAATCCAAATCATTTCGAATTAGAAACAGAATGTCTACCAAGCTGGAATGCAGTAGCAAAAGCACTAGAAAACGGCACAGCTGATGCTGCCTTCATACTTGCTCCATTAGCAATGGATCTTTACAATTATGGAGTACCTCTAAGATTAATTTTATTTGCTCATAAAAATGGAAGCATTTGCGTTAGAAACAAAACAGGTGACGACGAAAAAGGTATTGATTTCTTCAAAGGAAAATCATTTTACATTCCACATACTATGTCGATTCATAACATGCTTGCTCATGCATTTTTTAAGAATATCGGATTAAATCCTGGTGTGAGTGGACAGAAAAATGTTGATGTCGAATTTGAAGTTGTTGCTCCAATCAAAATGCCTGAATTTCTATCAGGCAATCCTGATGCATGTGGATATCTTGTAGCAGAACCAATAGGCACAAAAGCTATTGCAGCTGGAATTGCAGAATTGCAATTTCTTTCAAGCGAGTTATGGGAAAATCATCCATGCTGTGTTTTGGCAATGCAGGCAGATTTTATTGAGCGTTTTCCTGAAGCTGTCAAAGAATTTACAGAATTACTTGTTTATTCTGGAAAATTTATTTCTCAAAAACCTGCTCTTGCTGCAGAAATTGCAGTTGAATTTTTAGACCCGAAAAAAGAACTTGGCCTTACAGTCCCAATTCTCAAAAATGTATTGACAGAACCAAAGGGAATAAAAACAAATAATCTTTATCCAGTAATAAAAGATCTCGATTTCATTCAGCATTACATGCATAATAAAATGGGAATTGGTGCAATAATCGACTTAAATAAATTTGTAGATAAACGTTTCGCAGATGCTGCTTGCTCTGATAAAGATAAAGCAGATGCCCGCAGTCATATTAGTGAAATTGACCTTGCCAACAATGCAAGAAAAATAATAAATAAAGAAGAAACTGTTTTAGCAGAAGGTAGAACAAAAGCTCTATTAAATATGGAAGGGAAATATCTGAAGTTCTCTTTAGGAACAGAACATTATGGTATTGAAATACTTAAAATTATTGAAATAATAAGAATGATAAACATTACACCAGTCCCAAATACTCCTAAATATGTAAAAGGTGTTATAAACTTAAGAGGAAACATTGTACCTGTTGTTGATTTACGACTCAAACTCAACATGCCTGAAAAAGAATATGACCCTAAAACAAGAATCGTGATTGTTGAAGATAAAATTGATGGTTTGAATATAAGAGTAGGATTAATAGTTGACGAAGTTGAAGCAGTTTATGATGTTAAAGCTTCTGAAATTGAAGAGCCCCCAGATTTTGGCAAAGACACAAAAGACGAATACATACTTGCTCTCGCAAAAACAGATACAGTTATTTTTATCTTGCTTAATTTATCTATAATCCTAAAACCAGAAAATAGAAATAAAAACTAATTGCAAGACTCTGTTGAATATTCAATCATTTTCATTATAATTGAATATTCAATTATAAATATTCTTTTATGCATCCAATCATAAATATATTCATTGGCAGCTTACTATTAAGCATTGCACATGCATTAATTCCAAGCCACTGGTTACCTTTAATTGCTATTGGGAAATCTGAAAAATGGAGTGAAAAAGAATTATTAGTAACAACTACAATAACAAGTATTTCTCATATTTCAAGTACAATAATCATAGGAATTATTATTGGATTTGCCGGTTACAAATTATCTGAGTCATATTTTCACATTACCAAAATAATTGCTCCAGTAATTTTAATTGCTCTTAGTTTCATCTATTTTTACTTAGAATACAGACACAAAAAAATTACGAGCTCTCACAAACATCATCATATTGATATTGAAACTATCATCCAGAAGAAAAAAAACAAAAAATCAATAATTCTATCTCTTGTAGTAGCAATGTTCTTTTCTCCATGTCTCGAAATTGAAATTTATTATTTAACTGCAAGTCAGTTTGGCTGGACAGGAATTATAATAGTTTCTTCTGTTTATTTTATTGTAACAGTTGCAGGAATGTTACTGCTTGTATTTTTAGCCTCAAAGGGAATAAGTAAATTAAAATGGAATTTTCTGGAACATCACGATAAATTAATTGCTGGATTAATTCTTTTTATTGTTGGATTATCAGCTTTATTTATTGAATACTAAATTCAATTCATCTTTCTGATTCTTATTTCACAATCTTTTTTATCTTTTAGTAATTCTAATAATTCATTTATATTGCTATTACCATAGTGATAAGGATAAAATATTTTGGGATTAATCATTCTAACTGCATCGGCAGCCATTTCTGTGGTCATGGTATAAGGTAAATTCATTGGAAGAAATGCAATGTCTATGTTTTTTAATTCCTTCATTTCAGGAATGTTTTCTGTATCTCCTGCAACATAAATTCGTTTATCGCCAAACGTTATTACATATCCATTACATTCTCCTTTGACATGAAATGGATTTCCATTATTATTTTTATGAACAATATTATAAGCAGGAACTGCCTCAATCTTAATTCCTTTTACAAATTTAACTTCATTATTCCTGATTATATTTCCATAATTTAATTGTTTATAACACAACTCAGTGCAAAGCAATTCTGTGTCTTTTTTTCTTAATGTATCAATTGCTTTTAAATCAAGATGATCCCCGTGATGATGTGTAATTAAAATTATGTCTGCTTTAGGAAGTTTTGAGTAGTCTGCATATCGTCCAACTGGGTCAATGTGTATAACCAGATCATTAAAATTAAACATTAATGTTCCATGTCCAATAAAAGTAATAATTAATTCCCCATGCGATGTTTTTATTGTATCTTTTTCGAAGTTATCCTGTGCAATTATTTGTTTAAAGCAAAAAAACATTAAGAATAATAAAAAAATTTTTTTATTCATTTTTACCCTCAATAATTATTTTGAATTAAATTTTATTGGCAATTGAATTGTGAAAATTGTGCCAAGCATTTCATTTGATACAAAAGTAACTTTTCCTTTCAAATGCCGTTCAATAATTAGTTTAACACTGTAAAGTCCCAAGCCTCTACCTTTAACTCCCTTTGTACTGAACGAACGCTGAAACAACTGCAGCTGTACACTCTCTGGTATTACTTGATTGTTATGTACATTAAAATAAACAAATTCATGATTGCTGTATGAATATATTTTTACTGTATCTCCTTCAGATGATGCTTCGAGTGCATTTTTAATTAAGTTGCCAATTGACCTTAATAATAATGTTCTGTCAGTCTCAAAAACATTGCAGTCAGTCGGATATTCAATAACAAGAATTTTGTTTTTAGCCAATTCATGATTTTTATAAACTTCATGGACTGCTTTAAGAAAATCAATCGTTGTTATTTCTTTTATATCAACACCTAATTTGCCATCCTCTGCATCTCTTAAATCTCTTTGAGAAATTATTTCATTTACAAGTTGCTGAGCTGCTTCATTTAATGCTTTTATCAAATCTTTTCGTTCTTTTTCATCTTCTTCATCGTTTAAAAGGTTTGATATACTTGCAATTGCACTTGCTGTATTTAATATATCATGAAAAAAAATTCTCTCAAGAGCTTCCTTTCGTTTGAGACTTGAGATATCCTTCACAGCAAATAAAACAAATTCAGAATTCTTATACTTAATAGGTTGTGCATAAACATAAAATTCATATGAAATTTCTTTCCCTGTTAATGTGGCTGTAATTTTACACTCTTGTTCAGAATGAATTTTATTTTCATCAGTAAATTTTATTGCTTGTGCGGCGCCACATTCTCTACAAAATAATGATGTTCCGCAACCGGCTGGCATTAAATTACTATGTATACAATTTAATGCCTCACCAATTCTTTTTCCTAAAATTTTATCTGTGTCAGAAATTTTAAATGTTTCTGCTGCTTTTTTATTAAATGCTACTATCTGGCGGTTTTTATTAATTATTACTGCTAATTCTGGGAAGCCTTCAAGAATTTGGCTTATAAGCGGATTAAGATGAAATATCAAATAATCTTTAATTATATCGTCTGCACTCGAACGCTCGGGAGTATCAAAGTATGTTTTAACTTCCTGGTTGTCCATCATTTTTTATCAAAATAATACCTTACACCAATTGCTAAATCTAAATTTAATGCTGTTGCGGGAAAAAGATTAAAGACAGGTACAAACTCAAGAAAAACATCAATTGGCAAATCATTAATTAACCAGGCTAATCCTACTACACCACGTGCACCAAGTGAATTATCTTCATTTTCAACAAAACGCATTCTAACACCAAAACCATAATAAACAGGAATTTTATAATTAGATTTTATTAAATCATAATTATGATATAAATAATCTGCGTGCAAAGATACAGCACTATGTTTTTTTACAAAAGAATAAGCCAATCCTCCATCAAATGCATTGCTGTTATTCAGCCAGTATTTTGCACTTAATCCGGTTGGTTCCCCTATCATAACACCCAATCCCAATCCTTTATCCTGCGCAAAGGAATTACTGAAAAAAATTAGAACTGAAAAGAGAAAAATTGTTTTCTTCATATTTCTACTAAAGCCTATTTTTTTTAATGCAAGAATTAATAAAAATTCTCATAAAATGGAAGAACTATTTAACCTCATGCTTATAAAATATTCAATAATCATCTGAGTAATTATTAATCAATTATTGTTAAATTTCAGTATAAAAATTATAAAGCGAGGAATAAATGAGCAGTACTGCATCAATTGAAGAGCTAATTAAAGAATATTCAGACAAATTTGATTACAACAAAAAAGAAACCGCTATTATCTTAGCTGCAGGTCACGGCAAAAGAATTAAATCGCAAACATCTAAAATGCTGCATAAAATATGGGAAAAACCAACTGTAGAACGTGTTTATAATGCCTGTGTAAAAGGATTACAACAATCAAACATTATAATTGTTGTAGGAATTAAAGCTGAGGATGTAATTAAGACTATTGGAAAAAGAGAATCCTTAATTTATGCTTATCAGGAAATGCAGAATGGAACGGGGCATGCTGTTCAAACTGCTCTGAAAAATATAGACATTTCAAAATATGATGGAACTGTCTATGTTTTTCCTGGTGATATGGGATTAATTGACGCAGAGACTATTCAATTTCTTAAAGATGAGTTTTTAAAATCAAATTCCGATATGATTGTTCTTACTGGAATTTACGAAGGTGATATTCAAAATAATTATTACGGCAGAATAATTAGAGTGAAGGATAGAGATTCAAAGGGAAATAAAGTTCTTAAGTTCAAAGGAAAAGTTATTGAAATACTCGAATACAAAGATATTCTCAATTTAGATGATAAAAAGAAGTACAAAATTAAATATCGCGGCAAAGAATTTTCTTACACAAAAAAAGAATTACTTGAAAACAGAGAATTTAACAGCGGAGTTTATGCATTCAAATTTAAGCCGCTTTCGGAACTCATCAATAAATTAGAAAGCAATAATGTTCAAAACGAAATTTATTTAACTGATTTAATAGGATTATTCAACAAACATAATTATTCTGTAGCTGCAATAAGTCCAAAACAACAATATGTTTTAATGGGTTTTAACAATAAATCTGTTTTAAAAGAAATGGATGATATAGCAAGAAAGGTTGCTTATGAAAAATTAAAAGACATAATTCTAATAGATGACCCTGATGATTTTTTTATCGATGATGATGTTATTGAAGATATTTTAAGAATGGATAAACTTGGTGTACCACTTGATATTAAAATTGGTAAAGGAGTCTACATTGGAAAAGGGGCTAAGCTTAATTACAATCTAAACTTGATGAAAAATGTTTTTATATCAGGCAATATTATTTTTGGAAAAAATATTATTGTCAGAGAAAATGCACATCTATCCTGCTTCCCAAATCAAACACTTCAGATTGGAAACAATGTTGAAATCTTCTGGGGTGATGTTATTAAAGGAAATGTAACTATTGGTGATAATTGTTCTATAGAATCGGGAGTAAGAATAACAGGAAGCGATGAATTTCCCGTAAAAATATATAATGATGTTACAATAAAGGGCGTCACATATATCTTTGGTTCTATAATCTATGAAAATATTTTTATTGAACATTCTGTATTAATTAAAAAAATCATACAAAAACCATTAGATTTTTCAGGAGATAAATTCAAGGTTAGATTTTATTTACCCGAACCGGAAGGGAAAGAAGCAATAAAAGATTTGAATCAAAATTAAAAAGGGGATGCCAAAAAATTTTAGGCAGCCCCTAAATTTTGAAAAGGAGGTGGTTATTTTTCTACTGTTAAATTGTTTACATATTTTGTAATAGCAGATTTTTTTCTTGCAGCAGTATTCTTATGAATTCTTCCCTTAGCAGCTTGCTTATCCAATGTTGCCACAGCTTCTCTTAAATATTTTTCTGCAAGCTCTTTATCCTGTGTACTGTAGACTTTTTTAATCAATGTTTTAATCTTAGATAAAGCTGCTTTATTTCGTAATGTTCTTTTGATTGTTTGTCTGATTCTCTTTTGTGCTGACTTATGATGCGCCATTAAATTTCCTAAATTTTTTTAAAAACGTGCGTAAATATACTTTTAAGACAGTTTGAAATCAAACTTTTTTTTATAAAACTTTAATCTCATATCCTTTATTCTTATTTTGTAAATAAAAAAAGAACTATTTATGCTTAGAGTAAATGAAATATTTTATTCAATTCAGGGAGAAAGTTCGAAAGCCGGCTTGCCATGTGTCTTTGTGCGATTAACTTATTGTAATTTAAGATGTTCCTACTGTGACACAACTTATGCTTTTTACGAAGGTACAGATTTCACTATTGAAGAAATTATTAATAAAGTTAAGCAATACAATTGTAATTTAGTTGAAGTTACAGGCGGTGAACCTCTATTTCAAAAGGAATCACTTGATTTGATGAAAAGTCTTTGCGATGAAGGCTTTGAAGTAATGCTTGAAACAGGCGGAAGTCTTCCAATTGCAGATGTTGATAAGCGTGTAATGATAATAATGGATTTAAAATGTCCATCCAGTAATATGATGAAAAAAAATCTTTATGAAAACATAAACTTTCTTAAACCAAATGATGAAGTAAAATTTGTTATCGGTACAAGAGAAGATTATGAGTGGAGTAAAGAGATTATATCCAAATATAACTTAAATGAAAAATGTAAAGTTTTGTTCTCGGTTGTATTCGGACAGCTCGAACCAATTACACTTGTAAATTGGATTTTAGAAGATAAATTAAATGTAAGATTTCAACTTCAGATGCATAAATATATTTGGCATCCAGAAACAAAAGGTGTGTAATGAAAATAGCAAAAGAATTTACATGGGAAATGGGACATCGCTTAACATTTCATAAAGGGAAATGTAAAAACCTTCATGGCCATTCATACAAATGTATAATTGAAATAAACGGAACTCCGGATTCTAATGGAATGGTGCTTGATTATTATGATTTATCAAAAATTGTAAATCCAGTAATTGATGAGTTAGACCATTCAATTATGGTTTATAATGAAGATAAAGATTTAATCTCAGCACTCGAAAAACTGAATTCTAAAAAGGTAGTTGTAAATTTTGAAACAACAGCTGAAAATATCTGTTACTTTTTAATTGATAAAATCAAACCATCTTTACCTGAAAATATCATTTCATTAAAAGTTAGAGTTCTTGAAACAGAAAATTCTTATGCAGAAGAAGAGATAAAGCTAAAATAATTATTAAGTATGTCAGCTTACACTTCCGCAATATAACTCGAGTATGATTATTCACCTTTAATTTTCTTTACTTCTTTTACTATTTCAGGGAGTATCTCGCCAGCTTTTCCGAATATAGAATAATCAGCATAGCGTGTTAAATCTGTCGGTTCAATATTAATTTCAACAATAAATGACCCAGCTTGTTTTGCAGTCATAGGAATATAAGCTGCAGGATATACAACAGCCGAAGTTCCTACTACAAAGCAAATTTCACTCTTTTGAGCTGCTATCTCACCACCACTGTATTGGTCTTGAGGAAGCATTTCCCCAAACCATACAACATCAGGACGAATCAATCCTCCACATTTTTTACATTTAGGCACACTGCTGCTTAATTCAATTTCGGGTGAGTTATAAAATGTTTTACAACCTATACAATAA
>JARYLX010000219.1 GCA_029907415.1 Melioribacter sp. | reverse complement strand
TTCACCACAATCTTCACATTTTGACCATTGCCCATCAGGCAATTCAGATTTTTTGCTATCAGGTGAAATATTTTCTTTTTTTCTTTTAAACCATGCCATTATTTTCTCTTCTTTATTGTTGCAGATAAAGTTATTACATGAACAGGTTGTTCAGGGTCATTCGAATAAATTGCTACAGTTCGCACAAACTGGCCAATTCTATTTGATGTGTCTAAATTTATTCCTATAGTTCCCTTTTCTCCGGGTTGAAGTTTTTTGCTGCTCAACATTACAGCTGTGCAGCCACATGTTGTTTTAATATCATTAATTTCAAGAACACCTTTCCCTTCATTCTTAAATTCAATTTTAGCTTCTACAACTTTACCTTCATCAACTTCGCCAAAATTATATTGATAACTGTTTAAAACTAATTTGGGATTATTCCCATCATTTGAACGAAAAAGCTTTTCAACTACAACTACATCAAAAGATAATCTGTATTGAGGTGTTTTTGGGTCATTTGAAAACACATATACATATTTTTTTTGTGGACCAATCCTTCCGCGAGAATCAAATTCTATCTTAATTTTTGTTCTTTCTCCGGGCTTCAAAATTTTCTTTTGAGGTTGAACTGCAGTGCAGCCACATGATGCTTTAACATCATTAATGATTAAATCAGCATTACCTTGATTAATAATTTCGTATTCATGTTCAACTGTTTGTCCTTCAAGAACTTCTTTAAAATTATAATTGGGTTCAGGTGAAAATATTTTTGGTTCTTTATCCTGTGCTAAAATTAATGTTGTAAAAATTAGTAATAATAAAATTATTCTTTTCATTTTTTCACCTTCGCAATAAATTGTTTTAAATAAAATGGTTCTAAATAATCGTAATTATAAGTTAATAATTCTTTCCCATACAAATATGACCATAAAGCTACATAAATCGCATGTGGTCCAGAGATAATTTTTATCTCAGGCGAAATATCTTTATCTGCAAATATAATATCAAATTCTGTTATTTTTTTATTTAATTCATTTTTGTGAATTAAAGATACATCTTCAATCTTTTTATATCCATTTTTTTCTGTTTCATAGACAGCATAATAAAAATCATTAATGCTTGCTGATTTTAATATTGCAAATTTTTTGCCTTCTGCCATTTTTTCTGAAATTTCAAGTGCCATTACTTCAAATGTTGGAACGGGAACAATAGGTAAATTACTTCCCAGTGCCAGCCCTTTTGCTGCCGATAAACCAATTCTTAATCCAGTAAAAGAACCCGGTCCAATTGATACTGCTATTTGATTAAAATCACTCAATTCTATTTTTGAACTTTTCACAACATAATCTATCATGTCAAAAATTTTTTCTGAGTGAATATGCTTTCCTTTAATATTAGATTCGACATAATATTTATCATTTAGCATTACAGCTACGCTGCATAAATCTCCTGATGTTTCTATTGCAAGTATGGGTAAGTTATTTGTCATATTTTTCTAATCGAGATTAATCGTGAATTTTCATCAATAAATTTAAAATTCATTTCATAATAATGTTCTGGCAAAATTTCTTTCCATAAATTTGCCCACTCAATAAATATTATAGCATTTTCTTTTAGGTAATCTTCAAAACCTAAGTCGTATAGTTCTGTAATTTTTTTAATTCTATAAAAATCAAAATGATAAATTTTTTTCTGTCCGTTGTATTCATTTACAATTGCAAAACTTGGACTTGAGACATTTTTAATCCCTAAATTTTCACAAAATGATTTAACAAAAAAAGTTTTGCCTGAACCAAGTTCTCCATTTAATGCAATTACATCACCTTCTTTAAAAATTTCACATAGAGACTTTGATAAATTTTCGGTCTCAATTACTGATTTTACCAAAATTTCATCAGGGATATTAATCATTATTTACTCTCTAAAGTTACGACTGGTAAAATCATTTCTTCCATCGAAATTCCACCATGTTGAAAACTATCTTTGTAATAACTCAAATATTTATGGTAATCTGTAGGATAGACAAAATAATAATCTTCTTTAGCAATAATATAACTTATTGCCACACCGCGTCTTGGAAGTTTATATTCTTGAGGATTTTTAATATAAAGTGCATGTTTGTCATCTACTTTTAGATTTCTGCCAAATTTAAATCTAAGATTAGTTGAAGCTTCGCGGTCACCTAAAACTTTTGCGCCTCTTAATGTTCTAATACTGCCATGGTCTGTTGTAACAATAATTTTTGCTTTAGGAATTCTTGAAATTAATCTAAAAGAATTAAGAAGATATGAATGTTGAAACCAGCTGTTCGTTAAAGACCGGTATGCAGATTCATCAGGAGCTATTTCTTTTAGAATCTGGGAATCAGACCTGCCATGAGCAATCATATCAAGAAAATTTACAACTATTGCCATAAAATGATTATTCTGAAAAGACAAAACATTTTGTTCAAATGAACGCCCTACATCAGGGTCAATAATTTTTATGTACTTCAAATCGTTTCTAAGTTTTATTCTTTTTCTATCTAACAATAATTGTAACAATTCTTTTTCATATTTATTCATGCTGTTTTCATCATCATCAGGAACGGAACTCCACAAATCCGGATAATATTTTTCAATCTCTGAAGGGAATAAACCTGCAAATAATGCATTGCGAGCATATGGAGTAGCAGTCGGCAGAATTGAAATGTAATAATCTTTTTTAATATTGAATAAATCCTTAAGATGCTTTTCCATAACAAGCCATTGGTCTAATCTCAAACAATCAATTACAAATAGAAAAATTGGACCTTGAGCATTAACAAGATGAGGCAGAACATATTTATTAAGAACCGATACTGTTAAAGTAGGATTGTCTTCGCTGTTTAGATTATCAATCCAGTTTTTATATTCATGTTCAACATATTTTGAAAATTCTTGATTACATTCTCGTTTTTGGTCAATTAATGTTTGACGAAAATCAACTTCTGGATGAATATCAAATTCCATATCCCAGTAAACAAGTTTTTGATAAATTTCAATCCAGTCCGAATAATCTGGGTTCATAATTAATCTTCTTGAAATCTCATTGAAATCACTCAAATAATCTTTTGCAACATATTCACTTGAGATTTTTTTACTTTCTAAAATTTTCTTACAAACCATTAAAACTTGAGATGGGACAATCGGTTTTATGAGATAATCACTTATCTTACTTCCAATTGCGTCGTGCATTAAAGATTCTTCTTCGCTTTTAGTAATCATTACAACAGGAATATCAGGATTAATTTCCTTGATTTGAGCTAATGTTTCTAAACCACCCAGACCGGGCATCATTTCATCAAGAAAAATTAAATCATATTGATTGTTTTTAACCTGGTCAATAGCATCTTCGCCGTTAGTTACAGTATCAACTTCATAGCCTTTTTCATTCAAAAAAATTATATGAGAACGAAGAAGTTCAATTTCGTCATCTACCCAGAGAATTTTATTTTTTTTCATAGCTTCCAAATTATTGATGATTAATTTTACTGAATAGCAATATGAACATCAACACCAGCTTCATTCGTAGTAGTAGGTGGAATTCTCGAAGCTCCCTGTGGTTGAATAGTTGTTCTTCTATAGAAAATTGACATTGTTACTCGTGAACTCATAACATATCTAATTTTTGGTTCAATAGTAATATTTGTTTTCCCATCTTGAGGAGTTCCATCATCTTTAAAATTTTCCATATCATAAATAACACTCGATGTTTTACCATTTGTATAAGAAAATGAAATTTCAATATCATTCTTCAATGAAATTCCAAACATGGGCAATTCAAAACCACTTTTGGAATAACTTGCTGAAATATTTATATCTCGAGATAAGCTTTCAGTAATATTTCTTGTTGATGCACTCAAGCTATAAGAAGTTCTTGCAGTATAACGAACTGTACTCTGGAAAGAACCACCAAATAAATTATCAAATTGAAAAGTCAATCCAAGCAATGGAGAAAATGCATAATCAATTCTCTGACTCTGGACTTCCTGCAATCCATCAGGATTAATTTTCCAGCCTTCACTATAAGTTGAAGTATAAGTATGACTCAAAGAAACTCTTTTTGCAAATGAGAAAATTTCATATTTCTCAAGGCCAGACCATGAAAAATTCCAGTTGGGTCTTGGAATATATTTAGCAAATTTAGAAAGAATAGGAATTTTTGATAAGAATGATGTTGTTTCAAATCCTTTTACAAAAGCATCAGAAAGATTTTGATTTGGATTGGGAGAACGTTTATCATAAAGTTCACTTACTTTTTTAATGCCATTCCCAAAAAAAGAAAAAATTAAAGTAGGTGGAAATGTTAAGAAGGAACGGTCTATTGTTCCTGTTGAATTCAGTGTAGTTGAATAAATATTCCCAAGTGAGTCTGTTCTGAATGTTATTGATTTATTAACTCCCCAGCCAACTTTCCAGAATATATCAAGTTGTGCACCTTCCCAGAGTGGCCGAGATGTTTTTAAATCAATATCATTTTTATGAGAATAATTATCAGATATATTTCCATTAGGTGCACGTGGACCAATATCATTCGATAGACCAAGCATAAATAATCTTGATGGGCCTTTTAATGGTGATTGTTTGAAACCCCAGAAATTATTGAACCCAGTTCCTTCACCAATTAAGCCACCGCCAGTGTAACTGCTCGATTGAGAAAAATTTATAGAAATCTGGTCATAATCAAAAAAGAGCCATTTAATTCCTAACTTTAAATACTGCAATGCAATTTGAATATTGCTTGGACCTGTTACTGTATCCTCTTCAGTTGCACTAAATTCAGTAAGCTGTTTTTTTGATTGTAATGTTGTATCGGTTACATTCGTGCTGTCATTAATTTTAGTTTGTTGAGTTTGAATTTTTTCATCAACATTTGTAGGACGCTGACTTCTTCTTCCTCCTCTTCCACCTTCAATTCGCTGTTGATGTCCTGCACGCGGAAATCGGCCACCTCGGAAATATGGAGCAGGCCCTCGGTGCCCGGGAAAATCTCCACGAACGCGCCGAAGTCCACCAGGCGTGTGACGGTCC
>JARYLX010000218.1 GCA_029907415.1 Melioribacter sp. | reverse complement strand
TATGGCATTAATTTAACTTTATTTGGCCTATAAGGTCCAAAAATTCTCGAAGAAAGAATAATAGCTGCACTTACTATTACAGAGAAAATTAATACAAGAATTATTGGTATATAATCTAATATCATAAACAGATTTTCTACTTTTTTATGAATGAAAAATAACCTAATTCATTTTATTATGCAAAAGCAGATATTAAGAAGTGATATATAATTAAAAATCCCGGTTACTTTTAGAAATAACCGGGATTAATTTCAGGCAAGCACTTCGGCAATTTTTTCTATTGCAATGTCTAAATCTTCATAACTTATTACTAAAGGTGGAAGTAATCTCAACACAGTAGTGCCACCGGGAAGAGTAACAACTCCTTTCTTTAATAATTCCACAATAACTGGCTGAGATTTATCTTTTAACTCAATGCCAATCATTAAACCGATTTGACGAACCTCTCTTACTTTTGATAATGAATATTTACTTAATTTTTCTTTGAAGTAATTTCCTTTTTGTTCAGCTTGTTCCCACAATTTATTTTCAATCATAAAATCAATTGCAGCGATTCCAGCTGCACAGGCAAGAGGATTCCCGCCAAAGGTAGAACCATGTTTGCTTTTTTCCATTTTAATTTTATCCGAACAAAGAATTGCACCCATAGGGAATCCACCAGCAATCGATTTTGCAAGTGTCATTATATCTGCTTCAATATCATAATGTTCTATTGCAAACATTTTTCCTGTTCTGCAAAATCCAGTCTGAATTTCATCAATGATTAAGATAATACCTTTTTCATCACATAACTTTCTGACATTCTGAAAAAATTCTTTCTTCCCAATATTAATTCCACCTTCTCCTTGAACTAATTCAAGCATAATTCCAGCAGTATCATCATCAACAGCTGCAGCAAGTTTATCAAAATTATTATAAGGAACAAATGTAAAACCTGGGACCAGCGGTTCAAAACCTTCACGATATTCAGATTTGTAAGTTGCACTTAAAGCCCCCATTGTTCTCCCATGAAAACCTTTCATTGCAGCAATGAATTTTGTTTTCCTGGTTGTAAATCTTGCAAATTTAATTGCACCTTCAATTGCTTCTGTTCCTGAATTTGTCAGAAATGCTTTTTTAAGATTCTTTGGTGCAATACTAAAAAGTTTTTCAAGAAATAAAGCTTTTTTATCGTTATAAAAAGTATTCGGACATGTTATTAGTGTAGAAGCTTGTTTTGAGATTGCATCTGCAACTTTATCGTTGCAATGTCCTACATTAGCAACGCTAATTCCTGCAGCTAAATCAATATATTCATTTCCCTGGTCATCCCAAAGTCGTGCCCCTTTTCCTTTTACAAAAACAATATCTCGCATTGGATAAACTTCAATTTCGTATTGCTGTTGAAGTGCTTTGTAATCAGTCATTTTTGAAACCTCATTTCTATGAAATAATTGTCCCTTTACCATTTAATGCATCTATAACTGGATGCTCAGTTCGGCCATCTGAAATTATAACTGTTGTATTTCCAGTTTCAAATAATTTTCGAAGTGCTAAAATTTTTCTTTTCATTCTCCCTTCAACTTTTTGTTCCATTGCCTCAAGTTCTTCTTTTGACATTTTAGCAACTAGTGATGATTCATCATTTTTGTCAAGTAAAAATCCTGGAGCTTCAATTAAGGAAATAATTTTCTCTGCATTGAATTCACTTTGTAATAGTGCTACTATATCATCATTTTCTGAATTAATTGCAAAATTATTTTCATCTATTAATGGAACGCATAAAACGGGAGTATAGCCATTATCAAGCAATAAATTTAATAGATGTTTATTAACTGACTTTGGTTTTCCGGAAAAATCTCTTAATAAAAGAGTTTTGCCGCCTTCTCGAACTTTTATTCCACTATTTCTTTTTCCAACTATGACTTTGCCGTCAAGTCCACTTAATCCAACTGCATTAATTCCATTTTGCTGACAGAGTTCTACAATTCTTTTGTTCTTCAGTCCTGCATAAGTCATCATCATCAAATCGATTGTTTCTTCGCTGCTCAAAACAGAATCATAGCCAGATAAAGAAGTAACAATTTTTTTTTGATAATTTAATTTTTGTGCTATCTCGTCTCTTAAAGCATTTGCACCGTGAACTATAATAAATTTTTCATTAATTGTTGAAAGGTCTGAAATAATTCCTTTTAGATTAATTTCTTTTCCACCACCAATTTTAATCAAATACATTTGAACTCCATCAATGAATTATTTGGAATAGATTGCCAGTTATCTTCATTCATAAATTTATCTGAACAAATAAGAATTAAATCTTCAGTAATTTTTTTATGCATTGTAAAATAATCTTCATCTTCATTAAATAAAGAATAAAGATAAGCATTTTCTTTATCTGCAATGATAAAATTCATTGCTCGGACATAAGAAGATTTTTTTATAATTATTTCAGTTCCTTTTTTAATCGCATCTTTAATGCTTCCCTTATCAAATCTTTTTATGTAATTAAAAATTTTTTCTGCACCAATTCTTCCTTCTTCTTTTATTTTAACACCGCGAAGTTCACCATTAAAAATGAAGACGTAATTATCATCATAAAACGGCATATTATTTTCTATGCTAATTCCTTCATCGCGAAAAGCACTTCGTGCATGAGCTATTAATCTTTTTGTCGAACCAAAATGATGAAAATCATCTTCCCAGATTGGTTTTATGTTTTTGTAAAAATTCCATTTATTGTTTCGCCAGTAAGCACAACCCCACCCATGACCTTGATATTCCTTACTTATTTTTGATATTTCTGCAAATTTCAAAAGATAATCTTTAGCATTAAATTCATATTTAGAATTTACATACAACAGTCTGCACATTTTTTCTCCATAACATAACAGTTATAATTTTATCTCATCTTAATAAACTTATTCTTTTTAAGTAATATCAAAGTAAATTAAATCATCAATCAAAATGAAAAAAATTAAATTGGATGAAGTCCTGGAAATTCAAGACCAGTTTTTTCATCAAATCCGAACATGATATTAAATGCCTGAACAGCTTGACCTGCTGCTCCTTTCATTAAATTATCAATTGCACTTATAACAACAAGTCGATTTGAGAATTCATCTTTTTTAAAACCAATATCACAGTAATTTGTACCAATCAATAATTTTGGTTCGGGGTATCTGTAAATTCCTTCGTTTTCTTTCACAATACGAATAAATGGTTCATTACCATAAGCTTCGCGATAAATTTTCCATATATCTTTTTCAGTTAAATTTTCTTTTAAGAATACATGACATGTTGCAAGCAAGCCACGGACAATATCAATAGCAGTAGCAGAGAAATGAACCTGAATTTTTTTACCAAAAGATAATTCCTGTAAAATTTCAGCAGTATGTCTGTGTTGAGTTGGCATATAAGATCTAACAACTCCACTTCTTTCAGGATGATGAGAACCCTCATTAACTTTATTGCCGCCTTCACTTGAACCAACTTTTACTTCAATTACAGTTCTATCTTCTTCGACAAGTCCATTTTTATACAAAGGATATAAACCAAGTATACTTGCGGTTGCATTGCATCCTGCACTCGAAATAAAATTAGATTGTTTCATCTCTTCACGATGAAGTTCAGGAATACCATAGACAAATTCGTTTAATAAGTCTGGGCGTGTATGTTTGTGGCCATACCATTTTTCATATTCAGAAGCATCTTTTAATCTAAAATCTGCACTCAAATCAATTATTTTTGGAGCAATTTTTTTGAATGCATCAATTTTATTTTGAGAACTATTATGAGGGAGACAAAGAAATAATAAATCACACTCTTCAAGCTCATTAATTGAATTAAATTTCAGTGTTGTAACTTTTCTTAAATTTGGATGAATTTTATGAACAAATTTTCCGGTATTACTTTCAGAAGTAACCTGTTTTATTTCAACAAAAGGATGAAACAGCAATAATCTAAGAAGTTCACCTCCAGTGTAACCAGAAGCACCTACTATGGAGATTTTAATCTTTTCCATTTATTTCTCCTCTGCAACTCTCAAGATATATTCAACCATTTTTTTAGGAATATTTACACCCGTAGTTACGATGCTGTTTTTATATTCCATTGTATAATTAACTTCATTTACCAAAAAGCCGTTTTCAGTTTCGAAGATATCGATAGCAACAATACCTCCGCCTACTGCTTTGGCAGCACGTAAGGATATATCACGAAGTTCATCAGTTACAGGACAATTAGAAGCAATGCCACCTCGAGCTGTATTTGTAATCCAGTGAGGTGATGTTCTATAAATTGCTGCAATACATTCGTCGCCAACCACAAAGCTACGAATGTCTCTTCCTTTTTTTTCGACATATTTTTGAATATAGAAAATAGAATGATGATAAGAACCTAAAATAGTTTTATGTTCAAGAATAGCTTCTGCTGCATCGCGGTCATTAATTTTCGAAAGCAGTCTACCCCATGAACCAACAGCTGGTTTAAGAACAACCGGATAACCCATTTCTTCAATAGCTTTTAGAGCTGATTCTTCTGTAAATGCAACTCTAACTTCCGGTTGCGGAACATTATGTTCGGCAAGAGCAACAGAAGTAAGCAGTTTATCACCACAAATAGTAGCAACATGATAAGTATTAACACATTTAATTCCTGCTGCTTCAAAAAGTCGTAAGCTATGCAGTGCCCGTGAGTGATTAATACATCTTTCAACAACAACATCTAAGTCAAAATGGTCTTTGCCAAGATTAAATGTTATCTCACGGTCATCAATCATAACCAATTCAACACCTTTAATTGCGTTGAATTCATCAATTAGAAATTTTTCATCTTTTCTTATCAATGAATGAAGTAATCCGATTTTCATTTTTAATATTCTCCCTAATTAAATAAAAAAGAGCAGAAATTTTTCAGCGTTTATAGGTTAGATGATGTTTGACAGCATCTACGATGTGTTTAAGTTCGGCAAGGTCGACCATCCGTCCTTTCTGACCAACAGATTTTACTTCCTTCAAAATATCATATTGCGTCTGCTCATCAAGTTCTGATTCACCAATTAAATTTAATGCATATCTTAGTGATGCGATTCCCGACATATGGTCTAAAGCAAAACTTCTTTCTCTACCAATAACTGCAGGA
>JARYLX010000217.1 GCA_029907415.1 Melioribacter sp. | reverse complement strand
AATCCTGTGGGTGTTGAACACCCGTGCCGGTTCGAGTCCGGCCCTCGGTACTTGTTTTAAGTATTTAATTATCAAAAGGAAATTAATAGGATATCAACCAAAATGACTATATAATTTTTGGGTTCTTAGCTCAGTTGGCTAGAGCGTCTGCTTGACGTGCAGAAGGTCATAGGTTCGAGTCCTATAGAACCCACATTAAGCCGGAGTTAACTCCGTTTTTTTTTAATTAAGGTATATTATGGATAAAATTAAAATAAAATTTCCTGATGGCTCTATAAAAGAATTTGAAAAGGGAATTACACCTCTTCAAATTGCTCAACAAATTTCTTCGCGTCTTGCAGAAGATGCTCTTGTTGCAAGAATTAATGGTGCTTTAAAAGACCTTTCTACAAAAATTTATGATGATTCTGAAATTGAAATTCTTACTTTCGATGATGAAGAAGGTAAAGAAACTTATTGGCATTCAACTTCTCATTTGATGGCTCATGCAGTTCAATCACTTTTTCCAGAAGCTAAGTTTGGGGTTGGTCCTGCTATTGATGCAGGATTTTATTATGATATTGATATTAATACAAAATTGACCGATGATGACCTTGTAAAGATTGAAAACAAAATGCAGGAAATTGCAAAACAGAAAAATCCATTTAAGCGTACTGAACTTAGCAAAGAAGAAGCAATTAAATTTTTTGAAAAAAAAGGTGATAATTATAAACTTGAAATCCTGAGTGAACTTGATGATTCAAAAGATGTAATTAGTATTTATGAAGAAGGTGATTTTACTGATTTGTGCACTGGTCCTCATCTCCCTGATACAGGGAAAATAAAATATATAAAATTATTAAGCGTATCGGGTTCTTACTGGCGAGGTGATGAAAAGAATAAACAGCTTCAAAGAATTTACGGCATTTCTTTCCCGAAGAAAAAAATGCTCGATGATTATTTGTTATTTCTTGAAGAAGCAAAGAAAAGAGATCATAGAAAACTTGGTAAGCAGCTCGATTTATACAGTGTTCATGAAGAAGCTGGTGCTGGTTTGATTTACTGGCATCCTAAAGGTGCAAGAATCAGAAATACAATCGAAACATTCTGGCGCGCTCAACATATTAAAAATGGCTATGAACTTCTTTATTCTCCTCACATGGGAAAAAGCTGGCTTTGGGAAACAAGTGGTCATCTATCATTCTACAAAGAGAATATGTATGCACCTATGAGTATTGATGAGCAGGATTATTATATTAAACCAATGAATTGTCCATTTCATATTATGATTTATAAATCTAAACTACGCTCTTATCGTGAACTTCCGCTAAGATGGGCTGAATTAGGAACTGTATATCGTTATGAAAAAAGTGGTGTACTTCATGGACTATTACGTGTGCGAGGATTCACTCAAGATGATGCTCATATCTTTTGCACTCAAGAACAAATTGAAGATGAAATAATAGAAGTAGTTCGATTCTCAATCTTTATGTTGAGGTCTTTTGGTTTCGAAGATTTGAAATTTTATATCGCTACAAAACCAGAAGATGCAATTGGTGAAGATTCAATCTGGGAAAGAGCAATAAATTCTCTTAAACATGCTCTCGAAAGAGAAAATTTACATTATGAAATTGATGAAGGAGGAGGGGCTTTTTACGGACCAAAAATTGACATCAAAATTAAAGATGCTCTGAATCGTGAATGGCAATTAAGTACAGTTCAATTTGATTTTAATCTTCCAGAACGTTTTGATATGAAATACATTGGAGAAGATGGAAAAGAACATCGTCCTTTTATGGTTCATCGCGCATTGCTCGGCTCTATTGAAAGATTTATGGGAATTTTAATTGAACATTATGCAGGGGCATTTCCTACTTGGCTTGCACCTATTCAAGTTGCAGTTGTACCTGTTTCACAAAATTATCTTGATTATGCAAAAGAGATATACAAACAATTAAAAGATTTAGATATTTTTGCAGAGTTAGATGAAAGAAATGAGAAGATTGGATATAAAATAAGAGATTGGGAAACTCAAAAAGTTCCTTATATGTTGATTGTTGGTGAAAAAGAAAAAAATTCAGGAACAGTATCAGTGCGTCAACACAAAGTAGGTGATAAAGGAAGTTATGCATTAAATGATTTTATTGATATAATTCAATCAGAAATAAAAAACAGAATTAATCACAATTAATGAGGTAATATATTACACAAGTAAAACACCGTGTAAATCAGGAAATTAAATCTCCAGAAGTAAGATTAATTGGAGCTAATGGAGAACAAATAGGAATAGTATCAATTAAAGATGCATTACAAAAAGCAGAAGAAGCAGGAATGGATTTAGTTGAAATTGCGCCACAGGCAAATCCTCCTGTATGCAAAATTATTGATTACGGCAAATTTGTTTATGAACAACAGAAAAGAGAAAAACTTCAAAAGAAAAAACAGCAGGTTAGCGTTCTTAAAGAAATAAGACTTCATCCTAATACAGATGTTCATGACTTTGATTTTAAAGCTCGACATGCAGCAAATTTTATTGAAGATGGAAATAAGGTAAAAGTTTCTGTCATATTTAAAGGAAGAGAATTAGCATATACTGAAATTGGGGAAGAACTTTTAAGAAAATTTATTGAAAGGCTGTCGGATATTGCAAAAGTAGAACAAGAACCAAAGTTTGAAGGCAGAGCGATGCATGCCATATTAGCACCGCAAAAAGGTAAAAAGAAAAAATAGATAGGTGAGATAATGCCAAAAATGAAAAGTAATCGTGGTGCCAAAAAAACTTTTAGAGTTACTGGCACAGGAAAAATCAAAAGAAACAAAGCATACAAATCACATATTCTAACTACTAAATCAAGAAAAAGAAAAAGAAATCTTAGAAAAGCAACTCTTGTTTCTAAAGCAGATTTAAAAAGAGTTAAAATAATGATACAATAAATTGGAGAGGAATAGAAAATGCCACGCTCAGTAAATCATGTTGCGTCGAAAAGAAGACGTAAAAAAATACTTAAACTTGCAAAGGGTTATTGGGGTGCTCGTAAGAATGTTCTTACAGTTGCAAAACATCATATCGAAAAAGGATTACTTCACGCATACAGAGATAGAAAGTTAAAAAAGAGAGAATTTCGTTCTTTGTGGATTGTAAGAATTAATGCAGCTGCAAGAGAAAATGGAACTACTTATTCTCGTTTGATTGGTGCACTTAATAAAAAAGGAATAAGTATTAATAGAAAAATTCTTGCAAGCTTAGCTGTTGAGAATCCTAAAGCTTTCTCTGATGTAGTGAAATTTGCAATGAATTAACTTTTATCCCTCTCGAATTTATTATTGATAAAATCGAGAGGGATTTATTTTAAACTCTCGGGGATGAATATGCTAAATAAAATTTCTGATACCCGGAAAATTTTTGATGAAGACATTTCAAAAATTACTAACCTTCAAGCTCTCGAAGAATTGCGCATAAAGTATTTAAGCCGTAAAGGAATTATTCCTCAACTGTTTGATTTGTTCAAAGAAATTTCAAAAGAGGAAAAGAAAATTGTTGGCAAAGAACTTAATGAATTGAAAAACTATGCTCAGCAGAAATATGATGAACTAAAATCAAAACTTGAAGCCGAAGAAAAATCAAAAAAAGAATTATCTCTTGATGTTACACTTCCGGGAAGAATTAAAACTATTGGAAGCAAACATCTTATTACTCAAACTCTCGATGAGATAAAAAATATTTTTAAAGGATTAGGATTTTCTGTTTATGAGGGTCCGGAATTAGAATCTGATTACAATAATTTTGAAGCATTAAATTTTCCTGCTGACCATCCAGCTCGTGATATGCAGGATACATTTTTTATTAATCAAAATTTTTTATTAAGAACTCATACTTCACCTGTTCAAATTAGATTAATGAAATCGAAAAAACCTCCGATTCGTGCAATTATGCCTGGAAAAGTTTATCGTAACGAGGTTATAAGTGCCAAAAGTTATTGTCTGTTTCATCAGGTTGAAGGTTTATATGTTGACAAAGATGTTACATTTGCAGAATTAAAAGGAACTCTGATTGCATTCTTAAAACAATTTTTTGGCGATGATGTCAAATACCGATTTCGTGCAAGTTTCTTTCCATTTACAGAACCAAGTGCAGAAATGGATGTATGGTGGCAGCCAAAAGGTAAAGAAGGAAGATGGCTCGAAGTACTTGGCTGCGGAATGGTTGACCCGAATGTGTTGATTAATGTTGGTATAGATCCAGAAGAATATGTGGGTTATGCTTTTGGTATGGGAATAGAAAGAACAGCAATGCGTAAATATGGAATTGATGATATCAGAATTTTATTCGATAGCGATATTCGTTTCCTAAGGCAATTTTAAAGGTGATGAAATGAAAATTTCTCTAAATTGGCTTAACGATTATATTGATTTGAAAGATATTCCTCTTAATGAAATAATAGAAAAACTAAGTCTTGCAGGATTAGAAGTTGAAGAAGTAATTGACCAATCTAAAAATTTTGAAAATATTGTTGTCGGTTATGTAAAAGAAAAGAGAAAACATCCAAATGCAGATAAGCTTTCTGTTTGCATTGTAAGCGATGGTCTCCAAGATTATAATGTAGTTTGTGGAGCTCCAAATGTAGAAGCAGGTCAAAAAGTTCCTTTTGCAAAAGTTGGAGCTGTAATTCCTTTCAATGGATTGAAATTAGAAATAGTAAAAATTCGTGGAGAAATTTCTTATGGAATGATATGCTCGGAAAAAGAACTTGGATTGAGTGATAATCATGAAGGAATTATGGTTTTAAATTCTGAACTGAAAGAAGGAACTTTGTTTGCAGATGCTGTCGGAATCAATGATGTAATTCTTGATATTGCAATAACTCCAAATCGTGCAGATGCATTAAGTCATATTGGAGTAGCAAGAGATTTATCAGCTATTTTTGACAGACCTTTAAAAATTCCTCCTGTTGAAATTCATGAATCCAATATCAAATCGGAAGATGTTGCTTCGGTTGAAATTGTTGATGAAATTAATTGTCCTCGTTATGTGGGGAAAGTAGTATTGAATGTTCAAATTAAAGAATCTCCTGAATGGCTTCAAAGAAGATTGAAAAGTGTAGGATTAAGACCAATAAATAATGTTGTAGATGTTACAAATTATGTTTTGTATGAAGTTGGTCAACCATTGCATGCATTTGATTTAGAT
>JARYLX010000216.1 GCA_029907415.1 Melioribacter sp. | reverse complement strand
CACAGATAAGACAGATTATCACAAGATTAAATCTGTGCAAATCTTGTCGCATTTGTGTAATCAGTGTTCTAAACATTCCACACATCAATGAGCTTAATAAAAAAATTATACTTTGTGATATTTTGTAGTTAAAAATTTTCTAAAAAAATATTATAGATGAGCTATGGCAAACAAAATAAGTTTATCAAATGATTATCCTGTAATCACAAAATCTGATGAGTACTATAATCGCGCACTTGGACTTATTCCATCTGTCACACAAACATTAGCAAAAGGACCAGGGCAGTGGATTAAAGGTGTAGCACCAAAATACCTTGTCAAAGGAAAAGGTTCTCATGTTTGGGATGTTGATGGTAACGAGTATATCGATTTCATGATGGCTGTTGGACCACTTTCACTTGGTTATGCATATCCAAAAGTAGACGAAGCAATTAAAAAGCAGCTTGAAGATGGAATTACTTTTTCAATGATGCACCCACTCGAAGTTGAAGTAGCAGAACTTATTCATTCACTTATTCCTAATGCAGAAGCAATAAGATACAGCAAAACTGGAGCAGATGTTACAAGTGCAGCTGTTCGTCTAGCTCGTGCTTATACAGGCAAAAATAAAATTTTATGCTGCGGATATCATGGATGGCACGATTGGTATATTTCTGTAACTGCTAGAAATCAAGGCATTCCCGAATCAGTTCAATCATTAACTTACACTTTTAATTATAACGATATTGATTCAGTTAAAAACTCAATTGATGATGACACAGCTGCAGTAATTTTAGAACCAGTAGTTTTTCAGGAACCAAAAGATAATTTTTTACATAAGCTTGCAGATTTATGTAAAGAGAAAAATGTAGTTTTGATATTTGATGAAATGTGGACTGGATTTAGAATGGCTCTCGGTGGTGCACAGGAATATTTTGGGATTACACCAGATCTTGCAACTTATTCAAAAGCAGTTGCTAATGGAATGCCAATAGCAATATTAACAGGAAGAAAAGAAATTATGAACTTATTGGATGAAAATGTTTTCTTCTACACTACTTTTGGCGGCGAGGCTCTTTCACTTGCTGCTGCAAAAGCGACTATTGAAGAGCTTAAAGAAAAAAATGTTCCTCAGTATCTTAATCAAATGGGGAAGAAATTAAAAGATGGTTATAATGAAATTGCACAAAAACTAAATATGGATTATACGAAAGCAATAGGTTATAACTGGCGTTCCATGGCTACTTTTGATGAAAAAGCAGGTGACCCGTTACTTCAAAAATCTTTAATGCAGCAGGAAATGATTAAACGCGGTGTTTTATGGCAAGGATTTCATAATATGTCTTTTTCTCATACTGAAGAGGATATTGATTATACGCTTTCTGCACTTGAGGAATCTTTATCAATATTAAAGCAAGCTGTTGAAAAAAATAATTTAAAGCAAATGTTAAAAGGAGAACCTGTTGAGCCTGTTTTTAGAAAGGTAGATAACTTTAATATGAAACCCAAAAAGTAATTTTATGGATTTATTTTCATTAAAAAACAAAGTTGCAATTGTTACAGGAGCTATCGGGCTAATTGGCAAAGAGCATTGTAAGGCTCTAAGCGATGCAGGTGCAAATATTGTAGTTGCTGATTTAGATGAAGATAAGTGTAAAGAATTTGCTGCATCGCTGCCAACCGAGTCAATCGGAATTTATCTGGATGTAACAAATTTAGAATCAGTAAAAAATCTTAGAGATAAAGTTCTCGATAAATTTGGTCACATTGATATTCTTGTCAATAATGCAGCAATTAATGATATGTTTGAAAATCCCAAAGCTGCAAGCGAACTATCAAAGTTTGAAAATTATCCATTAGAACTCTGGCAAAAATCTGTAGATGTTAATTTAACAGGTGTATTTCTCTGTTCTCAAGTTATTGGTACTGTAATGGCAAAGCAGAAGTATGGAAGTATTATCAACATTGCATCAACATATGGAATTACAGCTCCTGACCAATCTTTATACAAAAAAGAAGATGGAACACAAAATTTTTATAAACCACCTGCATATTCTGCCACAAAGGGTGCTGTTATAATGTTTACAAAATATCTTGCAGCTTATTGGGGAAAAGATGGCGTAAGAGTTAATACATTGACACCAGGTGGAGTAGAAAATTCTCAGGATGAATTTTTCATCAAAAAATATTCAAGCAGAACTATGCTTGGAAGAATGGCTAAACCTACCGATTACAAAGGTGCATTAATTTTTCTTGCGAGTGATGCTTCATCATATATGACAGGCGCTAACCTAATTGTAGATGGTGGATGGACTGCATGGTAATTAAGTCTTCCTTAAAATTTTTCAAAATAAATCTAAAAAAATATGGCAAAGAAAAAATATTCTAAAAAACAGCTTCTTAAAAAAGCTTCTAAAATCAAATTACTTCTTACTGATGTAGATGGCGTTCTTACGGATACTGGAGTTTATTATTCAGCAAAAGGAGAGGAGATGAAAAGATTTTCTATTCGTGATGGAATGGGAGTTGAAAGATTAAGAAGCCTTGTTAATGTAGAAACTGGAATTATAACCAGAGAAGATACTGAAATTGTAAAAAGCAGAGCTAAAAAGCTCAAAATATCAGAACTTCATCTTGGAGTTCTTGAAAAAGAAAAAATTCTTAATGAAATACTTCAAAGAAAAAAATTATCAATCGAAGAAGTTGCTTACATAGGAGATGATACAAATGACATTGAAATTATGAAAAGAGTTGGATTAAGTGCTTGTCCAACCGATGCAACAGCATTTGCAAAAAGAGTTGCAGATTATATAACTAAACACAAAGGCGGTCATGGTGCATTTCGAGACTTTGCAGAATTAATAATTACATCAAAATTAAATTCAAAAAAGAGGGAATAATGAAACCAAATAAAATAAAAGTTGGAAGACATTATATTGGCGAAGGAGAACCAGTTTACATTATCGCAGAAATAGGAATTAATCATAATGGTTCAGTGGAACTTGCCAAGAGATTAATTGATGGAGCAATCTTTGCAGGTTGCAATGCAGTTAAATTTCAAAAAAGAACACCAGAGCTTTGTGTTCCAAAAGACCAATGGGATATTGAAAGAGATACACCATGGGGAAGAATTACATACATTGAATACCGCCGTAAAGTTGAATTTGGATATGATGAGTATAAAGAAATAGATTCTTATTGCAAACAAAGAGGAATTGATTGGTTTGCTTCTGCATGGGATGTAGAAGCAGTTGATTTTCTTGAAAAGTTTAATCCAGTTATGTACAAAATTGCATCTGCATCTTTAACAGATGAAAATCTTTTAAGAAAAATAAAATCAACAAATAGGCCTGTTATGCTTTCTACAGGTATGTCAACACTTGAACAGGTAGAAGAAGCTGTAGAATTACTTGGCACTGACAATCTTCTAATTGCACAATCAACATCAACGTATCCTTGCAGTGTAGACGAACTTAATTTAAAAGTTATCCAGACTTATAAAGAAAAATTTCCCGGAGTTCCAATTGGTTATTCTGGTCACGAAACAGGTTTGGCTCCTACACTTGCGGCAGTTGCCCTTGGAGCTACATTTGTAGAAAGACATATAACATTAGACCGCGCTATGTGGGGAACAGATCAAGCAGCCTCGGTTGAAATTGGTGGAATGTTTAGATTGGTTAAAGATATTCGTGATATTGAAAAAGCTCTTGGAGATGGAATTAAAAAAGTATATGACAGTGAGTTAAGTAGTATGAAAAAACTAAGAAGATTTTATAAAGAAATTGTAAACTCTGGAGGTTAAAATGAAAAAGTTCATTTTGATTATATTATTGATTTCTTCATGTCGATTTTTAGCAAAAGAGTATGTTGTTCAGTCACCTAATAAAAGTTTGCAGGTAACAATTAATATTACTGATGAAATTACTTATTCTATTTCAAAAAATAACAAACAAATTATCACTCCATCTCGATTATCACTGAAATTGTCTGACAATCTGATACTGGGACAAAAACCAATTATAATTGATTCTAAAACAAAAACTATAAATGATATTTTAAAACCAATAGTTAAACAAAAGTACGATACTATCAAAGATAATTACAATGAATTAACTCTTAATTTCAAAAATAATTATTCACTTATATTTAGAGTTTATGATGATGGAGTTGCTTATAGATTTAAAACAGATTTTAAAGATGAAATAATTGTTTACTCAGAATTATTTGAAGTAAATTTTCCAGAAAATTATAAAATTTATTTTCCTGAAGAAGAAAGTTTCATGTCGCATTCAGAAAGATTATATCAGTATATTAATCTGAGTGATGTTAATTCAAAAAGATTTTGCTCTTTACCAGCACTGATTGAAATAGATAAAAACATCAAATGTGCAATTACAGAAGCTGACCTCGAAGATTATCCCGGAATGTATTTGCAGGGAAATGATGAATCAAAATATAAACTTGTTGGACTTTTCCCGAATTATCCATCAAAAGAAGAAGCAAAAAATGATAGAGATATATATGTTATTGAACGAGAAAATTTCTTAGTTAAAACAAAAGGAAGAAGAACTTTCCCTTGGCGTGTTTTTGTAATTACAGATAATGATGGACAACTTATAGAAAGTACAATTATCTATAAGCTTGCAAAACCACATCAAAGTGATATTGATTTTTCATGGATTAAACCAGGTAAAGTAGCATGGGATTGGTGGAATGCAAATAATATTTATGGTGTAGATTTTCGAGCTGGCATTAATACTGAAACTTATAAATATTATATTGACTTTGCATCAAAATATGGAATTGAATATGTAATACTTGATGAAGGTTGGTATAAAACGGGGAATTTATTTGAATTAAATCCTGACATTGATATAAAAGAAATTGTTGAATATGGCAAACAAAAAAATGTTGGAATTATTTTGTGGACAATTTGGAAAACCTTAGATGACCAGTTTGAAAAAGCTATGAATCAATTTGAAAATTGGGGCATTAAAGGAATCAAAGTAGATTTTATGCAAAGAGATGATGCATGGATGGTAAATTATTATTATAAAGTTGCTAAAGAAGCTGCAAAGAGAAAATTCCTTGTTGATTTTCATGGTGCTTATAAACCCACAGGATTGTATAGAACTTTTCCAAATGTAATAACAACTGAAGGGGTGATTGGTTTAGAGCATAATAAGTGGAGTGAAAATGTAACTCCAAGACATACTGTTACAATTCCTTTTATAAGAATGCTTGCAGGTCCAATGGATTTTACAC
>JARYLX010000215.1 GCA_029907415.1 Melioribacter sp. | reverse complement strand
ATTCCGCTGGATTTTATGTCAACTGCTTCTTTAAAACATTGATTTGCTTTTATATAATCTTTTTCTTTTAAGTAAACAAAACCAGAAAATAAATTAACTATGTAATTAATCTCTTTTTTAACATCATCTGATAATCTTAATGTATTTATAATTTCTTTTACAGAATTATATAGCTCTAAGGCTTTTGAAGGATTATAGAGACTATTGTGATATGTTAGAATAATAGCATGAATTATATGCTTAAAGAAATTATGTTTATAAACATCTCTTTCTATAAAATTAATGATAAGATTAGCATAGTATTCGCGTTCACTTCTTAATTTTGTTGTTGCCCACTTAGTAAAATTTTCTTTTATTGATTTATGAAGGTCAAAATATTTCACTTTCGAAAAATTCACCTTCATAAATTCTTCTATTTGATTTAATAACCAGGAATCATAAATCCAGTAGACAGGTGCATGAGAAAAAGGAATAAATATTTCTTTTAGTTCATCAGGTAAATCAAAAGCAAGTATTTTTATATTTTCCTTTATGCTTGTAATAAAATCAAAATCAGCATGTATAGTTAAATCAAAATGGTCTTTCCCTAATCTATAAAAACTGGTTAAAGCAGATTCACCATCTTTGATTGCATAATTATTTTTTTCTAATTGCTCAATCATTTTTTATTTCCTTATCAAACATCCTTTTTGGGGAAAGATAGAATAATTTCTGTGCCTTTATTTTTTTCACTGTTAATTGTAAAACTTCCTCCCATTAATTTTGTTAATTTATATGCAACTGTTAAACCCAGGCCAATACCTTCATAAGGTCTTGTGTAACCTTCAATTTCTTGACTGAACGGCAGTAATATTCTATCAATCTGAGAATTATCAATACCAATTCCAGAATCCGCAATAATAATTTCTACTTTATCATTAAAATTCCTTGAGCCCAGGTAAACATATCCATAAGAAGTATATTTAATTGCATTATCCACGAGCAAATCAATAATTCTTTCTAATTTTATCCAGTCTATTTCAATAAAAGCTTCATCTTCACTAAACTCGAGTTTAAATGTTAAATTCTTTTTTTCTGCATCATTTAGTCTTTTTTCATAAACATGTTTAAGCACTTGATTGCAGTTTAATATTACCATCTCAAGTTCAATTTCATCAGATTCTATTTGTGCTAATTCAACAATGTTCGTAAAAGCATTCAATACTCTTCCTAACACTTCTTTTACGGAATCCATTAATTCTTTTATTGCTACATAATCCTGAGCAGCAAGACAATCATCAATAATTTCAGAATAACCAATAATACCATTAAATGGAGTTCTGATTTCGTGTGAAATATTGGCTATAAAAGCCGATTTCATTTTGTTGAGCTGCATTTCCTTCAAATAATTTTTCTCAAGCTGTTCTCGATATTTTGTTTCGTCTGTTATGTCTTTAAGAGTAATTATATAAATTTTACTCCCGTTTCCATTGTGGTGGGTGGATGTAATTTTACAATTAAAATGTTGACCTGATGAATGCTGATAAAAAAATTGCTGAAAAGAATCCTCATTTTCTTCAAGCAGTTTTATATTTTGTTGAATAATATTAAATAACTGTGGAGGCAAATAATCATTAATTACCTGAAGATATAAATTATTCTTATCAAGATTAAATAACTTGCAAAAATTATCGTTTGCATTTTCAAAATATATTTGATTATCAATCGATTTCAGGATTAATAATAAATCAGAAATATTTTCAATTATTAACTTCTGTTTCTTTTCCGATTCCTCAATAACTTTTTTCTGATAAATATGTTCAGTAAGATTGTTAGCACTGAGGACAAAATTTATTTCAAAGGAATCAATTGGAGAAAAAGGCTGCAACGTAAAATCCCAATAATGTATTTCACCTCTCTTTTTTATTTCAACTAATTTTTTCCAGAACCTACCACTATTCAGTGCAAGACTTAAAAGACTAAGTTCAGAATCGCTCAAAAATTCTTTCATTATCTCTGTAATTTCTACATTGTATAGCTTATCCAGCCCTCGGGAAAATATTTCTTCAAAAGAACTTGTTGCGTAACTAATTCTTTTTTGATTATTAATAATAATTATTGGAACTTTACCATAATCCAGAGCATGATGCAAAGAATCAATTTTCTTTTCTATAATTTTTCTTTGTTCAAGAGATTCAATTGTAATTAATAAATATTCATGAGATAAAACGAAAATTCTTTCTATTCCTACTTGATAAGCAGTATTATTTGAATTAAAATTTGTATTAATAGTGAGATCGGTCGTTAGATTTCTATATTTACTTTCAACAAATCCTTTAACAAATACTAAAAATTCTGATGAGGGATTAAGCCGTTGTAAATTATCATTAATATTTAACTGAAATAAATTTTTAAATGCAGTATTACAATAAACAATTTCAAGTAAAGAAGATACAATTGCAATTGCTCTGCTGGTAGGCAATTCTTTATAATTAAAAAATTCCTTTTCGGAATTTCTTAGATTTTCATTGAAGTTCTTCCATTCAGGCATAATCAAGAATCACTTTATATGTATACTTTTAATTAATATACCATCTCGTTCACCTCGTATTTCATCATTTTGTGAATGATGAAGTTTTAATGAAGCATACTTATTCAAAAATTTTATCAAGCAGTCATTGATATAATTAAATTCTTTATTTAAGGAATCAATATAATCACTTGTTAGTGAATCGATGGTATATTGGTCAGTTATAATATTCGGTTTCTTTACACTTTGTGATTTAAATTGTTCAAAGAATTCATTTAATGAATTAAGAGATTTATCAAAATCACTATCATTCATATTAAAATTAACAGGGGCAATTAATGTTACAATTACAGTAATTTCTGCTGCAAACCCAAGAACATCTTTTTTAATTTTATATTCAATGTTTCTGAATTTACTAAGCTGATTTATATCAACTGTTGTATCAAATTCGAACCCATCGAGCTCAAATATAATATGGACTTTATCCGATTCCTGCTCTATCTTTTTTAATTTCCATCCATAAGCAGCAAGAAGTGCAGTGGCAGGAGAAATCAATGCAGAATCATTGATTGAATTAGATGAGTATGTATAAGAATTAATTTTCTTATAATACTTTGGACTGCCGGTAGACTTTTTATAGTCTGAATTCGGACTAATATTTACAACTTTTTCCAACATGCCTTCTCCTCCATCTTATTATCGAAGGAAAAGGCAATTTTTTTAATATCAATCTGTCTTAATCATTCGATTTTCGTCAATATAATCAATCAGCTGTGGATTTTGCAGGTAAATTAGTTGTTGCACAAATTTATTTATTCTATCAACTGATTCATTAATTGTTTTTAATTCTTCTGATAATTTAGATTTTTCTTCTTCACTTAATTCATTTTCTATAGTTTTAAGAGATAACACAAGACTGCTTAATGGATTATTTATTTTATGACCAATTGTACAAGCCATTTCGATAACAGCTTTATTATGTTCAGCATTCTTAAGTTCATTTTGTAAATTATAGATTCTTACACCTGAACGGATTCTTGCAAGTAGTTCTTGATTTTCTACAGGTTTTACAAGAAAATCATCAGCCCCAATGTCCAATCCCATAATTCTATCTTTTAATGAAGAGCGAGCAGTTAAGATTATAAAATAAATTCCTTTATACTTTTCATCGCTTTTCAAAATATTGCACAATGCCAAACCATCAAGAACAGGCATAGTCCAATCTGCAAGAATTACTTTTGGTGAAAATGTTTTTAAGACTTCTAGCGCATCTTCACCATTGATTGCAGTAACTACTTCATAATTATTTCGAGTTAATAATTTTTCGAGGATAAACCTGGTATCTTTTTCGTCTTCTACAACTAAAATTTTATCTTTCATTGATAAACCTATTTACTTTTTGAATTAATTTATCAAAACTTACTATTGGTTTCAGGATTACATCGTCTGCAAGGCTTTCCCTTAAAAGATTTTCTCCACAATAATTTGGAGAATAAGCTGTTACTAATATAATAGGTAAAACTAAATTATTAAAATTTTCTTTTATATATCTTGATAATTTTATTCCATCGTATTTTTCTGAATTCAGATAAGTATTTCTTAAATTTATGTCCATAATAATCAAAGATATTTTTTCAGTCTTTATTGTTGAAATAATTTTTTCACCATCTTCCAGTATAATAATATCAATTCCAAGTTTTCTAAATAGAATTCTATAAAATTCCTGCAATATATTATCGTCTTCAATGATTAATATTTTATGATTTTTGTTCACAATTTTTTTCGAATATTTTAATGTTATACTTATTCTTCTATTTACATAACTGTATGGGTCGTTTGGGTCTCGTAGACGGGTATCAGCATAACCACGAATTTCATCAATTTGTTTTTCTGATACACCTCCTGCTACAAGTGCGCGTTTTGCAGAATTTGCTCTATCAGTACTTAATTCAAAATTTGTATAACCTGTTCCATCATTGCGATATTGACGAGAATCAGTATGACCTTCGATAATGATTTTATTCTTCAGTTTAGAAATTTCAGAACCAATTTTAAGAAGCAGCTTTCTTGCTGCAGGTTTTAGCTCTGCAGTCCCAATTTCAAAAAAAATGTCATTAGCAGAATCAATTAATTCTATTCTCAAACCTTCTTTTACAATTTCAATTTTTACCTGCTCAGATAATTTCATTAATTCAGTATCACTGGATAATTCTTCTTTTAATTTTTCACCCATTCGTTCTAATTCTTGTCTTTCCATTTCTTTTTGTTTGATTTCTTCCTGAAGTCTCAAATCAAGAAGTTGAGAAGAAGTCCCATCAAACAAATTTTTACTTTTAGTAGAAAATCCAATAGGGTCTGCAAAATAAGCTGCTACTGCCTGTTTTACTTCTTCACTTTGACTTAAAACCCAAAGCACAATAAACAACGCCATCATTGCAGTTACAAAGTCTGCATAAGCAACTTTCCATGCTCCACCATGATGACCGCCATGACCTTTTTTAATTTTTTTTATTATGGGAGGTTCGTCAAAATGAACTTCTTGCGGAGGAGGAGTTTCTTGCTTCTTTGTAGGTCTTTTATTTGCAACTTCAGTCATTACTTCTTACCTCGCAAAGCATTTTCTAATTCTTGGAATGTAGGTCTATGGTCAGAAAATATTGTTCTTCTCGCCATTTCAGCAGCAACGAATGGTGGATTCCCCTTAACATAAGCTAAGATGAAATTTTTAATGATTATCAAATCCTGAACTTTATCCGCAGTAAGATGATGCAGATTTGCCGAAATT
>JARYLX010000214.1 GCA_029907415.1 Melioribacter sp. | reverse complement strand
TGGCTTCTTTATATTTTCCCTGCTCTTCAGACATGGCAACGCCCAAATTATTATGCCCACGGGCTTTGAGAGGTGCTTTGTCGACTATGTCTTGCCAAAAGGCAACAGAAGAACTCCATACAGTGTTTCACCTTACGGCGAGGATAATTATCCACAAATTCTTGGACCAAACGAAGATTTTGCAAAAGACGGATATATTTTTGTTTATCAGGATGTTCGTGGAAAATTTATGAGTGAAGGTGAGTATGAAAACATGCGTCCATACTTACCAGATAAAAAAAGTAATAATGATGTAGATGAAACAACAGATGCTTATGATACTATTGACTGGTTAATCAAAAATCTTAAACATAATAATGGTAATGTTGGAATCTGGGGAATTTCTTATCCGGGATTTTATGCCGCTATGAGTTTAATTGATTCCCATCCAGCATTAAAAGCTGTATCACCTCAGGCTCCAATTGCAGATTGGTTTATTGGTGATGACATGCATCACAATGGTGCTCTAACTTTATCAATGTCGTTTAACTTTTTCAAATCATTTGACCAGCCAAGAGAAAGTTTAACAACAAAATGGAAAACAATCGAGCCTTATGATTCTCCCGATATGTATAATTTTTTTCTAAAACTTGGACCAATCAAAAATATTAATGAAAAATTTTTTCACAACAAACTTCCATTCTGGAATTCAATTCTTCAGCACGGCACTTATGATGAATTCTGGAAAAGCAGAAATAATCTTCCACACTTTAAAAATATCAAATCAGCTGTTCTAATTGTTGGCGGCTGGTATGATTCAGAAGATTTATATGGACCTTTGAACATTTACAAATCCATTGAAGAAAAAAATTCTTTGAACAATTGTCATTTGATAATGGGACCCTGGAGTCATGGAGGCTGGGCAAGAAGCAATGGAAACTTTTTTGGTGATTTTACATTTCCGGAAAATACAAGCGAGTATTACAACAAAAATATTCTTACTCCTTTCTTCAAATATTATCTTAAAAATGAAGGTGAATTAAATTTACCAGAAGTTATAACATATAGAACTGGAATAAACGAATGGAAATACTATGATGAGTGGCCGCCAAAAAATTCTGAAACAAAATTTTTATATCTATCACCCAAAGGAAAATTAAGTCAGGAAAAACCTTCGAACAAAAAAATATTATTTGATGAATTTATTAGCGACCCAAATAAACCTGTCCCTTACACAGCTAAATTTTATGATTCAAAACAAATGTATTTAAGAACATATATGAGTGAAGACCAAAGATTTGCTGCATCAAGACCAGATGTGTTAGTTTATGAAACAGAACCATTGGAAAATGATGTTACAATTGCAGGACCAATTTATGCAAATTTATATGTATCAACAACTGGAACCGATGCCGATTGGGTTGTAAAGATAATTGATGTATATCCAGATGGAGAAGAGAATCCTGAGCCTAATCCAAATAATATAGAATATGGTGGTTATCAAAGATTAATTCGATATGAAATTATGAGAGGAAAATTTAGAAACAGCTACGAAAAACCTGAGCCATTCATACCAAATAAAATTACAGAAGTAAAAATTAAATTAAATGATATTGACCATACATTTCTAAAAGGCCATAAAATAATGGTACAAATACAAAGCAGCTTTTTCCCATTTTTCGATCGTAATCCACAAAAATTTGTTGATATTTATTCTGCGAAAGAAAAAGATTTTCAAAAAGCTATTCATAAAGTTTATTTTTCAAAAGATTATCCTTCTCACATTAAATTTAATATCATAAAATAATATCCGCGGAGGCTTTATGTTGAAGAAAACAGTGCTATTACTTTTTGTAACAATTTTTTCATTTGCTTCTTTGAAAGCTCAAACTATAGCTATTGGTCCACAGTTAGGTTATCACAAATCAGAAGATGCAGAAGGTTCTTTACTACTTGGGGCAATGGGAAGAATTTATCTTGCAAACAGCTTAGCTCTCGAAGCTTCAATCAACTACAGATCTGAAGATTACGAAAATGGTGGTGTTAAAACAAAAATGTATCCGGTTATGGTAAGTGGTTTGTTGTACTTTTTCCCCTTGCTTTACGGAACTATAGGGGCAGGCTGGTATAACACAAAAATTGATTACTCTAATAGTCTCAACTCGTTGGGATTCAAAGATGAAACAAAAAGTGAATTTGGTTATCACCTCGGAATAGGTGCAGAACTTGGTCTGGGCAATTTAATTTTAACCGGTGATGTTCGTTATGTTTTTCTTAATTTGAAATTGGATAGATTACCTGGAGTAAAAGAATTAAAAAATAATTTTTATGTTATAACAGCCGGTGTTTTATTTGAATTATAATTTCTTAATTTACAATCAGGAAATTCACTTTAAGGAGAACATTATGATTTTTGATCAACTAAAAAATGCTCATCTTTACTTTCCTCTTGGAAAAAGAATTCAAACCGCATTTGAATATCTGCAGAATAATGATTTAACTTCTCTTGAGCCCGGCAAATATGAAATAGAAGGCGAGAATATTTATGCTGTAGTGCAAAATTACGATACAAAACCAATAACTGCAGGCAAATGGGAAGCACACAAAAAATATATTGACATTCAATATATAGTTTCTGGCAAAGAAAAGATGGGCTACTCAAATCCAGTAAAAATGATTGTAACAGAAGAATATAATTCTGAAAAAGATGTAATGTTTTTAAAAGGGAACGGAAATTTTTTGATTGCAGAAGAAGGTTATTTCGCTTTATTCTTTCCAACAGATGTTCATATGCCGGGCATTGCAGTAAACTTATCAATTCCTGTTAAAAAAGTTGTGGTTAAAGTTAAAACAGAAACTGAAGAAATAACTCAACAATCAACTGATATTGAATCACAAACCTGATTAAATAATTGGGGGTGACTAAAAAGTAACTTAGTAATCTGCAAAAAATCAGTTCAAATCAGTCTCATCTGTGTTCTTTTATTTAATCTTACTTTTTAGACACCTCCTCTCATTTTTATTCATTCTTGTTCTTATAATCTTCGAGATTCAAAATTTGAGAACATAATTTTAAGTCATCCAATTCATTTGAAGCAATAACAATAAGATTTTCTTCTCCTTCTTTCGAAATCAATTCATAAACTTTATCTTTTCCAAAATTATCAAGATTCGAAGTAGGTTCATCAAGAATAATTAATCTGGGTTTATGAAGTAAAGCAAAAATAAACTTCAATCTTTGTTTCATTCCAGATGAATAACCACGAACTAAATCATTTCTTCTATCAATTAAATTCATTTGCAATAGAAGGTAATCTGAATAATCTTTATTGAAATTAATTCCACGAATTTTTGAAAAATAAATTAAATTCTCTTCCGCTGTAAATTCATCATAAAGAAAAAGGTAAGGAGAAACAAATCCAATATAATTATGAAGTTTTTCGCCGGTTATAATTTCATCTTCATTTTTATGAGTTACTTTACCTCGTGTTGGAGAAATTAAGTTGGCAATAATTTTTACAAATGTTGATTTACCAGAGCCATTTGGACCTGCAATGCCATAAATATTTTTAGACTTAAAAGAAGCATTGATTCCGTTGAAAACCAATCTTCTTCCAAAATATTTAACAAGATTTTCTATTTGTAACGAATACTCAGTCATTATAGATAACAAATTTTCCCTTTTTGATATTATCTCCAGAATTTACAATATAAATATAAATTCCTGTTGAAAGTTTTTTCATTTCATTATTTCGCACATCCCATTTTATTACAGTTTTATCTGATGAGTAAATTTTATGTTCACCTGAATAAACTAAATCCATATCAATTGAATAAACATATAAATTAGCATAACCAGACTTGGTTCTTTCTGCAGGGAAATAAATATACTCATCAGTAGAATACCTGAATGGTTGTGGAAAAGCATAATTAACTTCTTCGGTAATTATTTGACCATCATTAATTAATTTATTATTCAAAATATTTGATTCGGTCAAAAGAAAAGAATTATCACATTCAATTTTTGAAAAATAATTATCAATAATATGTTTATAACCAGTCCCGCTCTGATTAGCAAGAATGTATTTTAATAATAATGTACTGGACGGATTACTTATTGCTTGATTTATATCTGAATTTGAAATAATTGAAACAAAAGTATCAGGAACAGATTTGGCATTATTAACAAAAGCAAAATAATTTGTTGAGACCGGTTCAGATGAAATATCTATTGAAGAAGAAGGAGGAGTAAAATTGACAGTCATAGAAGATTTTACTAAAGGATAATTTTCTGCTTCCTTAAAATATTTATTTGGGATTGCTCTATAGTTTGTAAAGAAAATCCATTGACCAAATAAGGCAAATTCATTTTTGAAAGTTGAACCCTGTTCGGCAATTGCATCTGCAATAGCATTAAGCGCTCGTTCGTTTGGCATGAGTTCCCAAATTCTTTTAATTATGTCAACTCCAAAACGTTCTTTCAAAAAAATATTCCAGATTGCAAGATTATAACCGTCATTATAAGGAAATGTTTTTTGAGGATTTCTAAAAAATGAGGGCATATAAGCATAGTAATCATTGATACTATCGAAAACAAATTCTTCCATAGCTGTAGAAGTAATTTCATGATAAAACTGGTCTGCATTTCTATAAACATAATTTCCAACCTGAATTGCATGATGAAGTTCGTGTGCAACAGAAACCTTTGCGCCATTAATTCCTTTTGTATAAGTATCTGAATAATCATTATCAATCACAGTGTAACTTGTAAATTTATTTTCACCAATTTGAGTTTCAATTTCAGTATATCCGTATAAACCACCTGAAAGATTTTGAATATAAATATCATACTTATCATCCCCGCCTTCGCCGAAATCTGCTGGCGGTGGTGGATATTTCAAAATATTTACTTCAAAGTCATAAGCTGAATCGGCTGCAAGAGCTAATTCTTTTAAATCATATTTGGGTGAATGAATACCTGTTTTATTAAAGTGAATTCTAAATTTACCGGAAGGTGTCACAATACTTGTATCTGTAACTGGTCTGGTTGCTAATTGAGCAATTTTAGCTTTTTCTTTTGTTTTGAATCGATTGATATTCAACTTTACTGAATTTACAATTCCAAAACCGCATTTTGAATGCTGACTATCAGATAAAGCAACAGCAATTTTTTCATTGCTTTGGATTCCTTTGATATATAAAAATTTGGAATAAAGAGAATCAAGGTTTTGTGCTACTGACAAGTTGATAAATATCAAATTTATTGCAATAAAAAATTTTTTCATTATCGAATAAATTTAAACCTTATTAGATTAT
>JARYLX010000213.1 GCA_029907415.1 Melioribacter sp. | reverse complement strand
ATATAAACCATATTACTTATTTATATCCGGCTTAAGGGGGGGACATTCTGGAATTAATATTCATGAAGGCAGGGCAAATGCAATTAAGTTATTAGGATTCATTCTGAAAAATCTTGAAGCAGTTAATTATCAGATAAGTTATTTGAATGGCGGTTCGAGAAGAAATGTTATTCCTCGAGAAGCTGAGGCAATTTTATGGCTTAATCCAGAAGATGAAATAAAAGCAATCGAAATTGTTAACGCTTTTACAATTGAAACGACACTTGAGTATAAAAACAAAGAAGATGATATAAAAATAATTTTCGAAAGAAAAGAAAATTATGACATTAACAAAAATGTTTTTGCTGATGACTTCTTAAAAAAAGTAATTAATTTATTACTTGCTGTTCCACACGGTGTTATTTCAATGAGTGCTGATATAGAAGGTCTCGTGGAAACTTCGACAAATTTGGCTACCATCACTATGGAAGATGGATATTTGAAAATTGGAACAAGTCAAAGAAGTTCAATCGAAAGTGCAAAGAGAAATATTGGAAATTCTATTCGAGCAGTTTTTGAATTAGCAGGCGCAGATGTAAATGTTGAAGATAAATATCCAGCATGGCAGCCAAATATCAATTCTAAGTTGCTCAAGATTTCTAAAGAAGTATATCAAAAATTATTTGAAACAGAACCACATGTGAAAGCAGTTCATGCTGGATTAGAATGCGGAATTTTAATTGATAAATTTCCCTGGCTTGATATGATTTCTCTTGGACCTACTATCGAGGGGGCACATTCACCAGATGAAAGAGTTAAGATTACAGATGTAGAAAAATTTTATACTCTTATTAAAGCTATTATTTCAGAAATATCAAAGAGCAGTGTATTATGATTTTGTTAATCCTCAATTAAAATAGATAATAATATTATGAAAAAAGAAATGAAATATTTCGATGTTCCTCATATCGAATCAATTCAAGATATGATTCTGCAATCTGCAAGAAAATTTGGCTCAAAATTAGCTCTTGAAGATCTTAACGATACTCCAATTAAAAAAGTTACTTTCAATGAGCTGCTCGATAATATTTTAAGATTTGGCAGTGCACTTAATCAACTTGGGATTAAAGAAAGAACTCATATTGCACTAATTGGAGAAAATAGAGTTCAATGGGCTATTAGTTATTTAACTGCAATGTGTTTTAATTATGTTGTTGTCCCAATTGACAGAAATTTAACAACAAATGAAATAATGAATATTATTCATGAATCTGATTCTGAAGCAATAATTTTTTCTGGAAGTTTTGCAGGTATGATGGCAGAAGGGAAAAGCTTCTTAAAGAAATTGAGACATTTTATTTGTATGGACCCGACAAGTGAAGATAAAAGTTTTTTAATAATGTCTGATTTGATTAAAAATGCAAAACCAATTTCGATTAATGAATTACCAAAAATTAATCCTGATGAACTTGCCGAAATAATTTTTACATCTGGTTCACTTGGGAGAGCAAAAGGAGTTATGTTGTCACAAAGAAATCTTGCATCAAATTTAATGGATATGGTAAGCATGATTTTAATTGATGAGAAGGACAGGTTTTTATCCGTATTGCCAATGCATCATACTTATGAATGCACATGTGGATTATTATGCCCGCTTTATGCAGGTGCATCTGCTCATTATGCCCGTTCGTTAAAAACTGTAGTGGATGACCTTCAAAAAGTTCATGCAACAATTTTACTTGGTGTTCCTTTACTTTATGATAAAATGTTCAGAAGAATTATCAAAGGGATAAAAGAAGATAAATTGAAATCAATTATTGTTCCGCCTTTACTAAAATTAACAAATCTTTTTTCTTTTGTTGGATTAAAAGATATAAAGAAAAAAATTTTTGCAGAACTTCATGAAAAATTTGGTGGTTCGATAAGAATTTTTATTGCAGGTGGTGCTGCTCCAGATCCATTGGTAGCAAAGGGATTGCGTGAGTTTGGCTTTACTTTTATTCAGGGATATGGATTGACTGAAACATCTCCAATTTTAGCATTAAATCGTCTGGATAATTTCAAAGATGATGCAGCAGGACTGCCACTTCCTCATGTTCAAATTAAAATTCATAATCCAGATGAAAATGGGAGCGGGGAAATATGGGCTAAAGGTCCAAATGTAATGATTGGTTATTATAAAAATGAAAAAGCTACAAATGAGGCATTCTTTGACGGATGGTTTAAGACAGGGGATGTTGGATACATTGACGAAGATGGATTTCTTCATATTAATGGGAGAAAGAAAAATGTTATTATTTCAAAAAATGGAAAGAATGTTTTCCCGGAAGAAATTGAAGATATATTGAACAGAAGTCCATTTATTCTTGAATCACTTGTGTATGGTGAAAAGGACTCAAAACAGGATGAAATTATTGCAGCAAAAATTGTAGTTGATGCCGAAGCATTGATTGAATATGCGGAGAATAAAAAAGTAGAAATAACGGAGGAATTAATTCATAAAATTATCTCAGAGGAAGTTGAAAAAGTTAATAAACAATTAGCAAGTTACAAGCAGATTAAAAAGTTTTATATAAGAGAAAAAGAATTTGAAAAAACAACAACGCAAAAAATTAAAAGATACTTAGTTAATAACGGGAATAACTAAAACCACCTGAAATATGAATTGGTGGCTTTAGTTTTCAATAAAATTATTTAGTGAAATAAATAGTTGGTTATTTGTTTTTAAATTTTGTTCATCAAATCGCTCATTTCAATTGCAGTAAGAGCTGCATCCCAACCTTTGTTTCCAGCTTTTACACCTGCTCTTTCCAATGCCTGTTCCATTGAATCTGAAGTAATAATTCCAAAGACGATAGGAATTCCTGTTTCTAATCCCACATTAGCAATCCCTTTAGAAACTTCAGCAGCAATATATTCAAAGTGTGGTGTTGCACCGCGAATTACTGCACCAAGACAAATTACTGCATCAAATTTTTTTGTTAATGCAATTTTTTTTGCAGTAAATGGAATTTCAAATGAACCGGGGACCCAGTAAATTTTTATGTCTTTATCATCAGCACCGTGTCTAATCAAGCAGTCGTTCGCTCCATTTAATAACTGATTTGAAATCAGCTCATTAAATCGGGAGACTACAATTGCAAATTTTTTCCCTTTTGCATTAAGATAACCCTGAACTACTTCAGCCATTTTTCCTCCATTTATTCTGGTAAAATACTTTTTAAGGTTTGTTCATTTAATAAATGTCCAAGTTTTTCTTTCTTTGTTTTAAGATAATTTCTGTTTTTTTCATTTGCTGGAATTTCAATTGGGACTCGTTCAACAATTTCAAGATCATAGCCTTTTAATCCTACAATTTTCTTGGGGTTGTTTGTCATTAAACGAATCTTAGAAATTCCAAGGTCTTTTAATATTTGAGCCCCAATTCCATAATCTCTTAAATCAGCTTTGAAACCGAGTGCTTCATTTGCTTCAACTGTGTCTTTTCCTTTTTCCTGTATTGAATATGCAATTAATTTATTTACCAGTCCAATTCCTCTACCTTCCTGACGCATATAAAGAAGAATTCCTCTCCCTTCTTTTTCAATCATTTTAAGAGCTGTTGCTAATTGGTCGCCGCAATCACATCTTAACGAACCAAAAACATCACCAGTTAAACATTCTGAATGAACTCTAACAAGAACAGGTTCACCATTATCAATCTTTCCTTTGACCAATGCAATAGCATTTTCATTCGGGTCTAATATGTTTTCGTACAAATGTAATTTGAAGTCTCCATATTTTGATGGAAGATTAACTTCAACAATTTTACGAACTAATTTTTCTTTTCGTCTTCTGTGTTCAATTAAATCTGCAATTGAAATTATACTCAGATTATGCTTATCGGCAAATTTTTGTAAGTTTTCACCTCGACACATCGAACCATCACTGTCAAGTATTTCACACAGAACACCTGCTGGATACAAACCTGCAAGTTTTGCAAGGTCAACTGCAGCTTCAGTGTGTCCTGCTCTTTTAAGGACTCCTCCTTTTTTTGCAACAAGTGGGAAGATATGACCAGGTTTAGCAAAATCTTCCGGTTTTACATTTTTATCTGTTATTGCTTTGATGGTTTTTGCTCTATCAAATGCTGAAGTTCCAGTTGTTGTTCCGTGAATATAATCAATTGATACTGTAAATGGTGTTTGATGAATTGAAGTATTTTCTTTAACCATCATCTGGAGTTCTAATTCCTGTGCTCTTTCAGGAGTAATTGCTACACAAAGAATACCGCGCGCTTCTCTTGTAATGAAATTCACTGCTTCTGGGGTTACAAATTCTGCAGCCATTATTAAATCACCTTCGTTCTCGCGGTCTTCGTCGTCAATAACAATAATCATTTCACCATTGCGGAATTTTTTGATTGCATTTTTGATTGTTTCTAAATTTCTAAATTCTTCCATTTTCAATAACCTAATTTTTTTAACATCTCTTCACTAATTTCATTTTTTTGTGATAAATAATTTTTAATAAAATTTTCTATATACTTTGCTGTAAAATCAACTTCAATATTTACTAAATCATTTCCTTTTTTGTATTTAAGTGTGGTATTCTGCCATGTATGAGGAATAATCGAAATATTTATTTTATTATCAATTATATCAGCTACAGTTAAACTTATACCATCAACTGCAATTGAACCTTCTTTAATTATATATTTCATTAAGTCATCTGGCAATTCAATTTGAAGTAAAAAATTTTCTCCAATTTTTTTTAGTTGAGTAATTTTTGCTGTTGAATTTATATGCCCTTGAATTAAATGTCCTCCAATTCTTTCGTTAAATCTAATTGCTCTTTCGAGATTAACATAAGATTTATTTTTTGTTGTTGATAGTGTTGTTTTCTTAAGAGTTTCTCCGACAGCATCAACAGTAAAAGAATTTTTATTAAATGATGTAATAGTTAGACATATTCCATCAACAGAAACTGAATCACCTATTTTGACATCTTCTAAAATTTTATTGGCAGATATTGTCAATTTAATACCACCACTTATAAAATCAATTTTTTGAATCTGTCCTATTTCTTCAATTATACCGCTAAACATTTTTTTTAATAAATTGTTCGAAATATTTTTTATTTAATTCCCTTGCTTCATTTTCAAGTACACCAATATCTACAATTATTCCGGCTTCTTGAAGTTGTTTAACACCATTTCCGTTTACTTTTGGATTTGGGTCAAGTGTGCAAATTACAACTCTTGATATTTTATTTTTTATTATTAAAGGTACACAAGGAGGAGTTTTTTTATCTGTATGACTGCATGGTTCTAAATTGCAATAAAGTGTGCTTCCTTCGAGTTCCTCTT
>JARYLX010000212.1 GCA_029907415.1 Melioribacter sp. | reverse complement strand
ATCTATTCATTTTAACGAGCCGAAGAATCTTTCTTCGGCTCTCTATAATTACCTTCTAAATATTGTTAATTAAAAAATTAGTTTAATTACTCTTCCATATCATAAATTATTTTGACATCCTAATTTTTTTCTTTTGTAATCAGGAAATTTTATTTTGTAATAAATCATTTAACAAAATCTAAATAGCATGAACAGAAAAGATATTTTTATTATTGTAGCAGCTATTTTAATTGTTATAATTTCACTGTTATCGTTAATTATGAGTTACATGACTTTTAAAGAAAGAAAAAATGTTCAAAAAGTTGTTGTTAAAGTAGAACCTGAAGAATACAAAATTTTTATTCCGGAGGTGCCAGAGCAATTAGAGTTTTGTGGCGAAAAAGTTCCTCTAAATGATATTGATGTGAGAGAACGTATTGAAAGAGAATTGCTTGTAAATGCTTACTGGCATTCATCGACTATATTAGCATTGAAAAGAGCCAACAGATGGTTCCCAATAATTGAACCAATTTTGAAAAAATACGGAATCCCTAATGACTTTAAATATCTTGCTGTAATAGAAAGCAATTTGTCAAATGTAGTATCAAGTGCAGGTGCTGTAGGTTTTTGGCAATTAATGGAAGCTACAGCCAAGAAATATGGTCTGGAAGTAACAAAAGAAGTAGATGAAAGATATAATGTAGAAAAATCTACAGAAGCTGCCTGCAAATATTTGAGAGAAGCTTACTCAAAATATAAGAGCTGGACACTCACAGCTGCATCTTATAACTATGGAATGAATGGAATCGATTTACAAATCAACCGTCAAAAGTCGAAAAATTATTATAATCTTTTTCTTAATACCGAAACTTATAGGTTCGTAGCAAGAATAATTGCAATGAAAGAAATAATGAAAAATCCTGAAAAGTATGGCTATTACCTAAAAAAAGAAGATTTATATCAGCCAATAGAAACCGAAGAAATTAAAGTAAAAAGTTCAATTCAAAATCTTGCCGACTTTGCGGAAAAACACGGAGTGAATTATAAAATACTTAAGCTCTTAAATCCGTGGCTTAGAGATAATTATCTGCCTAATAAATCAAATAAAATTTACTTAATTAAAATTCCCAAGGGAAATGAATATTTCGCACTTGATGAATAAAAAATTAAATTTTTTTGATAATCATTTCTGAATTTTGATAGACAAATGAACAATTTTTGTTATTTTTCAACCCGAGATTTTCTACCATAATATTGAAGTTTAATGTCCCACAAAAAGAAAGTTAAGTATATTTTTATAACTGGAGGCGTTGTTTCTTCATTAGGGAAAGGAATAACAGCTTCTTCAATTGGTCTTCTTTTGAAATTGCGCGGCTATAGTGTAACTATTCAAAAGTTTGACCCATACATTAACGTCGATCCGGGTACCATGAATCCATTTCAGCATGGAGAAGTATATGTGACAGATGATGGAGCTGAAACAGATTTAGATTTAGGTCATTACGAGAGATTTCTTGATGTTGATATGACGCGTGCAAATAATACAACCACAGGACAGGTTTATTATGAAGTAATAACAAAAGAAAGAAGAGGAGATTTTCTTGGAGCTACAGTTCAGGTAATTCCTCATATTACTGATGAAATTAAAAGAAGAATGAAACTTCTTGGCGAATCAGGGAAGTATGATATAATTATTACAGAGATCGGTGGAACTGTGGGTGATATTGAAAGCTTACCTTTTATTGAAGCAATGCGGCAAATTATGCTTGAGATGGGAAGAAAAAATGCTATTAGTGTTCATGTAACGCTTGTGCCTTATATTTCTTCTGCAGGTGAAATGAAAACTAAACCAACTCAACATAGTGTTAAAAATTTATTAGAACTTGGAGTTCAACCTCATATTTTAGTTTGTCGTTCAGAAGAAAAATTATCAAAAGAAATTCGTGATAAAATAGCTTTGTTTACAAATGTTAAACCAGAAGCAGTAATCTCTGCTTATGATTGTTCAACAATTTATGAAGTACCATTAATTCTTTATGAACAGGAATTAGATAGGATTATTCTTGATAAATTAAAATTACCGGATATTAATCTTCATCTTGAAAAGTGGGTATCTTTTGTAGATAAAATCAAAAATTCAACTGAGGAAGTTAAAATTGCAGTTTGCGGAAAATATGTAGAAAATAAAGATGCATATAAAAGTATTTCAGAAGCATTTGTTCATGCAGGAGCTGAGAACAATGTAAAAGTTATAGCTGATTTTATTAGCTCGGAAGAAGTTGAATCAAAAGGACCCGAATCAATTTTGAAAGATTATGATGGTTTACTTGTCCCAGGTGGTTTTGGCGAAAGAGGAATTGAAGGAAAAATTCTTGCAATTCAATATGCACGTGAAAATAATATTCCATTTTTCGGCATTTGTCTTGGTCTGCAATGCGCAGTAATAGAATTTGCAAGAAATGTATGTGGACTTAAAAAAGCTAACAGTGCGGAGTTCACAAAAAATAATGCTTTTAATGTTATTCATATTATGCCTGACCAAGCAAGAGTGAAAATGAAAGGTGCTACAATGAGGTTGGGTGCTTACCCATGCATACTTAAAAAGAAAACCAAAGCTTACGAAGCATATAAAAAACAAAAAATTTCTGAACGCCATAGACATCGTTATGAGGTCAATAATAAATTTAGACCAATTCTCGAACAACATGGAATGATATTCAGCGGACTTTCACCTGATGAAAAATTAGTTGAAATGATTGAACTTGAAAATCATCCGTGGTTTGTTGGATGTCAGTTTCATCCTGAACTGAAATCCAGAGCTACAAAAGCTCATCCACTTTTTCGAGAATTTGTAAGAGCTGCTTATCAATTTTCAAAGGAGAAAAATAAAAATTGAAAAAATTTCTTTTGGCCATTTTTATAACAATTATTTTCTTTAATAAATCCGAAGCTCAATCAACTACCAATCAATTGATTCAACAAGGCATCTTTAAAGCCTACAATATGGAAATAGATTCCGCAGAAAAAATTTTTAATCGTGTAATTAAAAGAGCTCCAAATTTACCGCATGGATATTTTCATTTAGCTCAAATTCATTTCTGGTGTTTTCTTGGAAGCAGAGATGAACATCATTTAACTGAATTCAATAAGTATGCAGAACTTGCTCAAAACAAAATAGATTCACTCCTTGAAATAAATCAAAATAATTTTAGAATTGCCTACATGGCAGGAAATCTTGCCTCGTGGCGGGCAATGATTAGTGCAACTAATAATTCTTCTGTTGATGCTTTGTGGTATAGTAAAAAGTCTATCGATTATTATGAAAAAGCATTAAAGATAAATCCTAAATTCTATGATGCATATTTTGGCCTTGGACTTTTTAATTATGCTATGAGTTTTGTGCCAGACTTTTTGAAATGGGCTGTAGACCTTACCGGTCTTTCTTCAGATAAGTACAAAGGGTTTAATTATATTAAAACTGCTTATAGAAAAGGAATTCTTAACAAAACAGAAGTCGAGTTTCATCTTGCAAAAATTTACTCGGATTATTTTGCTGCCTATGATAGTTCTTATAGTTTATTAAGAAAACTTATTTCTAATTATCCAAATAATTCTTTATTTCGTTATCAATATGCTCTTACTTTAATTAGAGATAAAAAATTAGATAATGCTCTAAAAGTATTGAATAATGTAATAAAACTTAATAATAAATATTTTCCGCAGGTGACATCTTTTGCTAATTATCGTAAAGGTGAAATTTACTTTAAGAAAAATCAGTTCGAAAAAGCAATTCAGCATTATCAAAACTTTCTTAAAACTACAAAAGAAACAGATTTAAAGAGTAGTGCAGCATTAAATATTGCATTAAGTTATAAAATGTTGAATGATGATAATGAGTATAACAAGTATCTTAACAGAGCTAACGAAGGTAATGCAGATTTATTCGAAGATGCCTATGCAAAAGAAAAAAGTGAATATTTCATTGATAAAGGTATTTCCTCAGTTGACTTATTCCTAATTAGAATGAAAAATTATATTGATGCAGGTTGGTACAAAATTGCTTATGATAGCATAAAATCAAAAATTGAATCTATAAATAATGGTCGAAAAAATCTTGCATTGATTTATTTGAGTGAAGCCTCGCTTTATCTTGGAAATTTACAGGATGCAGTAAAATATGCAAAAGATGTTATAGAATTGGAAGTTAAAAGAGAAAAATGGACTGTGCCTTTTGCAAACTTTATAATAGCTAAATGCAGTTACTTCTTAAATGATAAAGAAAATGCAAAAAAATATCTTGCTGTAGCTGAAGAAAGTAATGATTATGAGTTTAGAGATTATATTCAATCTTTAATAGAAAATCTAAAAAGAAAACTTAATAGAATTAAACAATGATTCTAAATGATTTCATTGATTATTCATATCATATTAGATAATTTTTGGTAAGATTAATTTTATGTTAAAAATTGCAGTATTTGTATCAGGACGGGGTTCAAACTTAAAGGCTATTTACGAGAAAGTACCAAAATCGAAGGTAGAAATAGCTGCAATTGTAAGTGATAAATTAGATTGTCCAGCAGTTAAATTCGCTGAAGAAAAAAATATACCGGTTTATTTTGTCAGCACGAAAGAAAAAGAAAATTTTATTACTTACTTTAACTTAATTGATGAACTGAAAAGAATGAATGTGGGACTGATAGTTTTAGCAGGTTTTCTTAAGAAAATTCCTGATGAATTTGTAGATGCTTTTGAAAATAAAATAATTAATATCCATCCTGCATTGCTTCCATCTTTTGGTGGCAAAGGGATGTATGGAATTAATGTGCATCAAGCAGTATTTAATTCTTCGGCTAAAGTATCCGGCGCAACAGTTCACTTTGTGGATAAAATTTATGATAATGGAAAAATAATTGCTCAAAGAGCAGTTGATATTAGTGATGTTAAATCTCCAGAAGAAATTGCTGAAAGAGTTTTGAAAATAGAACACGAACTACTTCCATTTGTTGTAGAAAAATTTGCAGATAATAAAGTTGTAATAGAAAATAATCGCGTATTAGTATTAGAATAATTAAGGGGAGTAAAATTGGAAAAGTTAGCTCTAATAAGTGTTTCTGACAAAACTAAAATTATTGAATTCGCAAAAGAATTAAATCTCCTCAATTACAAAATACTTGCCACTGGTAATACAGCAAAACTTTTGATAGAACACAAAATTGATTGCATTGAAATAAGTTCATTTACTTCTTATCCAGAAATTTTTTCGGGAAGAGTTAAAACTCTTAATCCCAAAATTTTCGGTGGTATATTGATGCGGCGGGATAATCAAACAGACAAAATTCAAGCAGAAG
>JARYLX010000211.1 GCA_029907415.1 Melioribacter sp. | reverse complement strand
ACTGGGTTCCATCAAATTAGCAAGATTATTAGGTGCAAGTGAATTTATTATTGGATTAACTGTTGTTGCAGTTGGTACAAGTCTACCTGAACTTGTTACTTCAATAGTTGCTGCGATAAAGAATGAATCTGATATTTTGGTTGGTAATATAGTGGGTTCGAATATTTTTAATATCCTCGCTATTATTGGAATATCTGCGGTTATTACTTCAATTAATCTAAATCAGATTAATATTATTGACACCGCAGTTATGTTGTTTTTCAGCATTATAATTTTTCCAATGGGTTTCTTAAAGAAAAATATCTCAAGATTAGAGGGTTTTTTATTGTTTTTAGGATATATCTCTTATATTATTTACTTAGTTAAATTTAGTAATTAAAATCTGTTTAACTTTAGTTTTCAATATAGAACGATAAATATACTAAACAGCTAAACATATCAAAAAAATATGTTTATAAGTTTGTTCATTAAATAAAAAATAAATTTCCTTAAATTATGTTAAGTCCAAAATATCATTGAAAGAGGCATTCCTGAATATCTCCCAATACTTGATAAAATTTTTTACTAAATTTCGATTGAAATAGAAAACAAAAATTTGAACGCTTTAATTATTTGAGATTGATACGTGAATTTTGATGATACAAATAAACAGATTTACTTTTATAATATTGATTGGGAAAGAATCACTTCTCTTTTAGAAAATTCTATTGTTTCATTAAATCATTTTAGATTTATAATTCAGTTATTATGTGACTATTTAAGGGGTTGTCTTATGCATAATTTTATTTTGTTTGATAAGTATTTTTTTTCGACAACCCCCTCAATATTAAATCATTATTTCAATAAGTTCATCTTTCTTGTAAATTGATATTGACCTGCTGTCATTCGAGCAAAGTAAATTCCACTTGAAACTCTATTACCAGAATTATCCGTTCCGTTCCATTCTACTGTATATTTCCCCGGATTTAATATATCATAATCAATTAATCTTTTTACTTCTCTTCCCATCAAGTCATAAACTATAATTGAAACTTTTTCAGTTCTTGGAACAGAAAACTGAATTTTAGTAGATGGATTGAATGGATTAGGATAATTTTGCTCAAGATGAAAATCACTTGGAATTTCTCCGCTTACTTCAATTAATCCTGATACATTGTGAGGATCACCGTGACATGGTTCACAGTTCATTTGAGTCATTACATTATTAAATGCAGCTGTTCCATGACATCCCTGACATTGTGTAACATAAGGATGAGTAACATAAGTTGATTTAAATGTTTGAGCAAAGAAGGCATTCAATATTTCTGCTGTTTTAGCTGCAATATCACCAGAAAGTCGAGCACATCTTTCTTTTCTTTCTGTATCACTTACTTTCTTTTTTGCTATATTACACCACTGAGAAACAGAGGCATGGCAGAGAACACTACCACTTACACTTTGAGGCAACACATCGTTATATTTTTTGTCAATATATTTTCCATCAATAGCAGCTTGATTTGCTGCATTGGTAGGTAAAGCTTCTGAACATGCCCAGCCCCAAATTTCATTAATTAATTTTCCAGAATCAGCTTTAGATGTAACAAGACTAATTACAGCAGCAGCTCCATTTACAGCTCCACATAATGTTCCCCAACCATTTCCACCGCCTCTACCAAATAACATTACCTCGATTGGCATTGAATTCCATGGGTCACCTATTTTTTCTCTTAATGCTTCTACAAATGCACCAAAAACTCCAGATGCACAATCCTTATCACTCCAATATAAATGATGAGCTCTAATTCTAACATCTTCAGGATCTAAAGCTTGATAAGGCCAGGGCCAAGTGAAATCCTTAGGGCTTGCCAATATTTTGCCTCCAGCAAGAGCATTCAATCCAATTACTCCTGCCATTGCTCCAACTGCATACTTTGAAGTATTCGTTAAAAATTCTTTTCTTGTAATTTCTTTCGACATATTATTTTCTCCTATTTAGTTCTACTTTAGTCTTGATTTAATTTTACTTATAACGGAAGGAATTCTTTTATCTTCAGCATTTAAGTTGTAGGCTTTTTCAAAATATTGGACTGACTTTTCTCCATTACAGTATAGCCATAAAATTCCAAGTTCTAAAGACAAATCATATTCGCTTAAATATTCTGGTTTTTCATTCTCTATTTTTTTTACTAAATCAGGGCAGGGACAGTCTTCGGTTTCTGGATTTGTATTAATTATGAAATCAATGTCTTCTTTCACAAGTGAATAAAATAAATCCATGGCTTTTTCAAGTTCATTAACCTGAGTGTAACATATTATTAATTTCTTTTTAACACGCTTGTTATCTGGATATAATAATAAATAATTTTCCAGCTCTTCTTTTGCAGAAGGATAATCTCTTGTAAGAAAATGATAATTTCCTAACATAATGTTCATGCTATTTCAATAGCAAAATTATTGCCAGAGAATTAAAAATTTTGTCAGTTTACTATTTGAAATTTTTCTTTTTTTGCAGGAAAATTTTACATAAATATGGTGGGCAAATAAATCGTTGCATAAATTTGCAACAGTATTTTACAATTTATTTAATCACAAATAATTATCAGCATAAAATAATCTGTTGCAAATGCAACATTAATTTTGTCTAATTTTTTTCAGCCATCGCCATAATGTAGAACGGTTAACCCCTAAGATTTCTGCTACTTTTGATTTATTCCATTTATAGGTTTCAAGCAATCGGATTAATTCAGAAGTGCTAATTTTTTTGGTCTTTAATAATTTTTCCATGCAGATTTCATTTGAAGAAAAATTTCTTATTTGCTCAGGAAGACAGCACGGAGTCAGCAAATGTTCTTTTTTAGATCTTATTACAGCATATTCAATAGCATTTTCGAGTTCTCTTATATTCCCGGGCCAATTGTAACTCATTAAAATATCAAGAGCGGTTTTATCGATATCAAGAATATCTTTTTGATAAATCAAATTAAATTTTTTGATAAAATATTTTATGAGATAAGGAATATCTTCTTTCCGTTCTCTAAGTGGGGGCAGTTCAATTGGAATAACATTTAATCTGTAATAAAGGTCCTCACGAAATTTTCCTTCTGCAATTGCATCTTTAATTTTAACATTAGTAGCTGCAATAATTCGAACATCTACATGCCGTGTGATTGATTCTCCTAATCTTTCAAAGGTTCCATTTTGAATTACCCTTAATAATTGTGATTGGGTTTGAAGAGGCATTTCAGCAATTTCATCAAGAAAGATTGTACCTTTGTCTGCTAGTTCGAATCTACCAACACGGTCTTTGACTGCATCTGTAAATGCACCTTTTGTATGACCAAATAGTTCGCTTGCAAGTAATGTAGGAGGCAAAACTGCACAGTTAACTTTAATATATTTTTCATTTTTCCTTTTGCTTGTCATTTGAATTGCATCGGCAATCATCTCTTTGCCTGTTCCTGTCTCGCCCTGAATCAAAACATTTGCATCTGTATAAGCAATTTCATGAATTAAATTAAAGATATTTATCATTGAACGAGTGTTGCCAACGATACCATAAAAATGTTCATCACTTCTTGCGCTTTCTCTTTCATTTATATAAGTCGAAATATCTCTAAAAGAAATTACTCCACCCGATGGTTCTCCTTTTTCATTTTTTATTACTGAAGCACTTAACCTGACAAATTTAATTGTATTATCTTTTATTCTTAACTTTGTTCTTAAGTCAAATATATTTTCACCAAACTTTAAAGCTCTTGCAATAGGACAATTCCCATAACATAAATCTGATTGAAAAATATTTTTGCAGAATTTCCCAATTACTTCTTCACTCTTAAAACCCGTTATCTTTTCAGCAGATTTATTAAAAAAATTTATCTTAAAATTTTCATCTACTGTAAAAATTCCATCAGCTATCGAATTTAGTATATTGTTTTTTAAGTCTTCACTACTCATATCAATAATTCTTTTTGATTTTCACATATAAAAATAATAAAAAGATATTGATAGCCGAAATACGGGATAAAAAATTCTAAACGTTAAAGAATTACAAAGTCTATTTTAAGTCTGCTTTAGTTAAAAGAAAAATTTCAGAAAATATTCATAACGAAAAGGATGTGAGACTTAAAATCCCTCTCTTTTTAAGAGATTTAGGGAGATTTTTTACAATAAATGATATCATAGACAAGAAAGAAAAATTTAGAAATGTAAATTTTTTAAGCTTCTTCGTCACTCGCCATTGACGAGTTCCTCAGAATGACAGAATAAAAGTCATTCTGAATGAAGCGAAGCTGAATGAAGAATCTCTTTTGAAAAGTAAATTTATTTTTTAGTTTCTTCGTCGACAACCGTTGGTTGTTTTCTAAGAATGACAGAAAAGTAGAATTTTCATTCTTGCTGTTATTGCATTACAATGGAGGAATTAGACAATATTAATAATCAATGAATTCATGCCTGCCCATTAAGGCAGGTTTATACTGGAATCATTCATTGAATTTTTCTTAAGTTTCCATATATCAAAAGGTTTGAAGCTCCCCAAAAAATACTACCTAATTCTTAATTGTCTAAATAAATAAATCCTGATTTATAAAAACATATTCTTGCAATTTATCTTTTTTCTTTTCTTATTGTATTAATAATTCATGTGGAATTATTAATATGATAAAAGAATATTTCCAGTTCGAAAAATACAATACTGATTTCAAGACAGAAGTAATAGCAGGCTTAACAACATTTTTAGCATCAATGTATATTATTGTTGTTAATCCTTCTATACTATCATCCGCAGGAATGCCCTTTGAAGGGGTTCTTACAGCTACAATTTTAGTTAGTGCATTTAGCAGCATCATGATGGGGATTTATGCAAAGAATCCAATTTTAATTGCTCCAGGAATGGGAATAAACGCTTTCTTTGCTTACTCAATAGTTTTAGGAATGGGTATCAGGTGGGAAGTTGCACTTGGAACTGTATTTTGGTCAGGCATAATTTTTTTAGTTCTATCCATTTTGAATATAAGAACATTAATTCTAAAATCAATTCCAAAACAAATTAGATTTGGTATTTCAGCTGGCATAGGATTATTTATTACTTTTATTGGTTTTGTTAATGCTAAGTTTATTGTAAGTAATCCTGCTACAATTATTGGAATCGGTAAGTTAGATGCTGCAGTAATTACTTTTCTTATTGGTTTAATTATAACTTCTATTTTAGTGATAAAAAAAGTTAAAGGAGCTTTAATATTAGGAATTGTCATTACAACTTTTTTATCTATTCCGATAGGTAGAATTTATGGTGATGCTTTTGCAAGTTTTGGCACATCAACATTAATTTCTTGGAAAGGTTTATTTGCGAATCCTGATTTCA
>JARYLX010000210.1 GCA_029907415.1 Melioribacter sp. | reverse complement strand
TGACTCCTCAAAAGGCAACTGATTTATTTCTTGTACGTGCTAAAGAAATTGAAATGGCAATAATTGCAGAATCTGCAAGGTGGGGAAATACAACTCGAACACCATCATACACAAAAGATGATTGGCAATGGGCTATTAATGACATTGTAAATAATTATTTTCCTTATCGCACCAATATAGTATTAAATCAATTAAAAGCTGCAAATCTATATCCTAATATTAATCCGCCTATTTTCAAAAATAATAACAATGAAATTACTTCAACTTATTTAACTGTAAAACCCAATTATAAAATAAAATTGTTGAACTCAAATAATTCAAAAGGAACGATTAAATATACACTCGACGGAAGCGATCCAAGATTAATTGGTGGAAATGTATCAGGCTCTGCAATTGATGGGGGCAACGAAGCAGAATTAGAAATAAACTCGACAACCGTAATTAAAGCTCGAATATTAGACGGCACAACATGGAGTGCTCTTCATGAACTTACATTGTTTGCTGACAATAATTTTAGTAATCTTAAATTAACTGAAATACATTATCATCCTATTGATAACGATACAATTAATGATGATGAATATGAATTTATCGAACTAAAAAATATTGGCACTGCACCAATCAATTTATCAAATGCTTATTTTTCTTCCGGGATAAATTACACTTTTCCTTCCAACTCTGTAATAGAACCAAATAAGTTTATTGTATTAGCTTCCAATCGAAAGGAATTTAATAATCGTTATGGTTTTTATCCTTATGATGAATACAAGGGAAAATTAGATAACGGCGGCGAAACTTTAACACTTTTATCAGCAGCAAATGATACAATTTTTTCTGTTACTTATGATGATGTTTATCCCTGGTCTGTTGAAGCCGATGGACAGGGTTACTCCCTTGTTGCAAATGAAATAAATTCATCAGGAAATATGAATAACCCTGCATACTGGAGAAAATCATATTCACTTCATGGCTCACCAGGAAAAGATGATTTGCCAACTTCAGTTAATGATTTTACAAACTCTATAAAATTTGACTTTGAACTTTATCAAAATTATCCAAATCCTTTTAATATGTCTACAAAAGTTGTGTATGAACTTCCAAAAGATGGAGTGGTTAAGCTTTGTGTTTATGATATCTTAGGAAGAGAAATAAAGGTATTGGCAAATAAATTTCAATATGCAGGGAAATACACTGTCAATTTATCAATGAATGAATTTGTTAGCGGAATATATTTTTATCAACTAAAATTTGAGAATAAAATTATCACTAAAAAAATGATGCTTATTAAATAAACTGTGGCATCGATGTGTTTTTTGTTTCTCGCAGATTTATGCTGGTTCTATCTGCTGTCATCTGCAATAATTTGCGTTTATCTTCGTGAAACTATTTCCCGCATATTATTTTTCACAACATCTTGTGTCCATAATTTTTTAGCACACCGATTACACTGATAAAACAAGATTTTCTCAGATTTTATCTGGCGGTCATCTGTCTAATCTGTGTCGTCTGTGTTCATATACCTATTTATTTTTTTTGCACACAAGACTTTTACAAAATTTGATTTGGTTCTACAATTTTTTATGAATTATGTCTATCAAAATACAAATTCAATTTTTGCAAACCCTTTATTTTCTGAAGTTCATCAATTATCAATTTACTGTCAATATTTTTTCTTACTAGAAGATAAAATGTATATTCAATTATTCCCTCTGGTGTTGAACGAATATTAATTGTCTCATAACTTCTGCAATATTTCAAAAGTATTTCAGAAAATTTTTCTCCTAATGGCTCTTCATTTGAATAAGAAAATTGAAGCATATATTGATTAGAAAGAAAGAACTTGAAGTTTGCCTTTGAAAATAAAATTAGAATAACTCCAATCATTAGTGTGCCAACAATTGCTAATTTATGATAACCAACCCCAGCTGCCATTCCAATAGCTAATCCCAAAAAAATATAAACTATATCAACAGTATCTTTAATTGCCGTTCTAAAACGAATTATTGATAACGCGCCAACCAATCCAAAAGCACGGGCAAGATTATTACCAATTACCATTATAACAACAGATGTAATAACAGACAAATAAATTATCGAATGAACAAAACTTTCTGAATAACCAGGACCTTTATATGTGAATCGATAAATTAATGATATAATAAAACTGCATATCAGGCTAATTAAAATATTGCTTATTATTTCTGCAAGTGTTGGTGAAAAAACACTTACAGATTGTAAATTTTCAAGCATTCCTCTCTCTCAAACAGAATGTATGTTAATTTTGTTTTTTAAATGATTATCAATTGATAAAGCATATTTTGAAATTGCTTCTTTCCTTAAATTATATTTATTAATAACTCTTGGTATCCAAATTGGTAATGTTTTAAAATATTTTATCTCCAGAATAAAATGCTCAGGAAAAATTAGCTCTGATTCATCATTATTAAATAAAGCATTAAAAGTATGTGTCAAAAAACTTCTTAAGTTCATATCAAAAGTAAGTCTTAAGCCTGAACCATATTTGCACTCAAATGCTTCTCTTTCATAAATAACATTGATTATTGGTTTTAATTTATTATTGGTATAATAGAAGAAAAAATTCTTTGCAGCTTCAATTCGTCTCTCGTATTCAATTGTATGATTTCCAATTCTGGATAAATCAAAGTAATTTAAAAAATCATTCAAATCAGAATAAAGAATCGGAACTCTATCTTTTGAAACATAATTTTCATTTTTTCTTTTTATTTCTATAAATACTTTTACATCTTCTGTTAATTCATTATATCCTCTAATTCTAAATTTATTACGAATTTTAATACCAGATAATTTTTCGTAATACGTTGTTAGTTCCGGAGTATCCAGATAAATACTTCTTACAGTATATTGTTTTAATGGTCTTTTTTCGGAATAATAATCATATCGAAGATATGGCAATATATCTTCTTTCAATTCTTCTTTTAATTTCAGCGGGACAAGATATTTAAATTCAACTCTTGGCATTTTATGAACTCAGCAATCTTTGAATGTATTCAATTAAAGATATTTCTTTTATTTGTAATAAAGTTTCAAGTACCATGCCAGACAAAAGCTTTCCATTTCTATTATCTAATTTAATTGAAATAAAAACAACCTGTTGATTATTAATTAATTTTATCTCTTTATTTATGAAAACTATTTGTCCCTCATAATAATTACTATCAATTTGAAGCTTAATTGTATTTCCATTTTTTAAAAACTGCAGGTCAGAAATTTTTACAGGTGTGTGAAGAATTACTTCTCTATCATTAATCAAGGTCATCAATGTATCTTGAGAAAAAGCATTTAGAAGAGCTCCTGAAATGGGCGAGGTTATTGTTAAATCATTTTTTCTTTTTTTAAGAAAGTTCAATCTTGATTCAAGTGCAGAAATCTGGGACTTAAGCAATTTTATATCTTCTAATTTTACTCCTGTAGAAATATTTTCAAGTTGTGCTTTATAAATTTTTTTTTCTATTTCAAGTAAGTCAAGAATCCATTTTTGTGTTTCATAATCCTGTTGTGATATTAAATATTTGTCGTATAAAGATTTACTTCTATTAAATAAAATTCTTTGTTCATTTATTTTTTCATCTACATAATTTAATCTACTTTGTGCTTCTTTAATTAAAGCTTCCTTCTGCCCTGTGCTTTGTGAAATTAAATTTGCTTTTGCAATATTTAATTCTCCTTCGACAGTTACTAATCTATCTTCAACTTCACTTGAATAGATTGATAAAATAGTATCTCCTTTATTAAAGAATTTCTTTTCTTTAGGATTAAAAAAATATTTCAAAGAAATGAACTCACCACGCTCAAATTGATTAAGATTATATTGAACAGTTAAGCCACTTTCATAATCAATCATGTTCGAAATTAATTGACCATTTGTACCTCTAATTAACAGCCATTTTTCTTTAGGAAATACTTCACTTAATGTTTTGATTGTTAAGTTTGGTTTTATTAATAAATTTAACAGAAAAAATGTTAGAATAGTAATTAGGATTATAGGAATTAGAAAATGTTTTTTAGAAGTGTAAATCATGTAATGTTCTTTATAATCTCGCAATAAATATTTTCACTCCAAAAATAGTCAATAATATTATTGTAAGCATAACATAATTTAATCCATTATCAAAATACTAAGTAAAAAATTTCCGAAATATTGTTTTAAGAAAATCAGACTCTACTTAGTGCAGTTATCAGGCTGTCTAAAAAAATTAGAACACTGATTTTACAGATTATCACAGATTATATAAAAATTATTTAATGAGTGTCATTTTCTTAATTAATAGATAATTCTCAAATTGCAATTTGTAGAAATAAACGCTGCTTGATAATCTGCTCCCGTCAAATTTAACTTCGTAGGTTCCTGGAGTTTTTGGTTCATTGACAAGTATAGCAACTTCATTACCTAAAACATCATATACTTTTAAAGAGATTGGGTTCAATACCTCAACATTTGATGGAATTGAATATCTTATTGTTGTAACTGGATTAAATGGATTAGGATAATTTTGATATAATTCAAAATCGGTAATTTTATAATTATCATATTCTTCTTTTACAGAAACATAATTTCCTGGTTCAATTAAAATATATTGAACTGAACGGCTTGGTGAAGTAAATTTAATTTCACCTGAAGAAGTATAAGCTAAAGCAGGAATGTCTTCGAGATTATCAAGAGGTCCCCATGCTGCTCCAGTTGGTCCATTGCCATTAACATAAACATATTGTGAAAAATCCGCATTATCAGTTCCACCTGTTAATGAATAGATATAATATTTTTCACCAAATCCATAATTATTTGGTAAAATATTTACAACATATTCGTTCTTTGTTTTATTAATCACAACAACGCCGAGATGACCGGAACTAAAAGTTGTAGCATAAGCAAGAACATCTTTACTTCCTGTTACTGATGTTTTAATTGAATGGTCGCCTGTAAACTTTTGCAGATAATAGATGTAATAAAAATCTGGTCGCGGATTCCACTTTGGTATTTGAGAATTATTTCCTCTATAAAACATTCCATCGCTTTCCCAGTTTACAAGAAGCCATCGACAGGTCATTCCATAATTTTGTTTAATCCATTCATTAAATAAAATAACTGCCTGCATCCCATTTATAATTGATGTTTTTCCCAAATCAGAGCCAGATTGGTCCATATTCCACTCAGTAATTGCAATTGGTTTAGGAAAAGCATTTTTCTTTGCAATATCTTGAGTAATAAAATCCATCATTTGTTTTGGAACAATAGATGCAACATCAAGGAGTGATTTAGCATTTGCTCCGCTTCCGAAATAATTGTGAATAACATAAAAATCTGCAGCATCTCCAA